>SIRY01000055.1 GCA_004366215.1 Actinomycetota bacterium
ATGGTCGCCCTCTCCTCGGATGCACCATCAAGCCCAAGCTCGGCCTGTCGGCAAAGAACTACGGTCGCGCGGTGTACGAAGTGCTGCGCGGTGGGCTCGACTTTACGAAAGACGACGAGAACGTCAACTCCCAGCCGTTCATGCGCTGGCGAGACCGTTTCTTGTTCGTCGCGGAGGCCATCCACCAAGCGGAGGCCGAGACAGGGGAGCGCAAGGGTCACTACCTCAACGTCACTGCCCCCTCGCCGGAAGAGATGTACGAGCGAGCCGAGTTCGCCAAAGAGCTCGGCATGCCGATCATCATGCACGACTTCCTCACCGGTGGCTTCACGGCGAACACTGGGCTTGCGCGCTGGTGCCGTCGTAACGGCGTACTGCTCCACATCCACCGGGCGATGCACGCGGTCATCGACCGTAACCCATACCACGGCATCCACTTTCGGGTGCTCGCCAAGGCGCTGCGCCTCTCCGGTGGCGACCACCTCCACACGGGTACCGTCGTTGGCAAGTTGGAGGGCGACCGCGCTGCGACGCAGGGGTGGGTCGACCTTCTGCGCGAGTCGTTCATCCCCGAGGACCGAAGCAGAGGCATCTTCTTCGACCAGGACTGGGGGTCGATGCCCGGCGTGTTCGCGGTGGCGTCTGGCGGCATCCACGTCTGGCACATGCCGTCGCTGCTCACGATCTTCGGTGACGACGCGGTCTTCCAGTTCGGCGGCGGCACCCTTGGACACCCGTGGGGGAACGCACCTGGCGCGACCGCGAACCGTGTCGCGCTCGAAGCGTGTGTCCAGGCCCGCAACGAGGGTCGAGACGTCGAGCGGGAGGGTCGCGAGATCCTCACCGCCGCTGCGAAGCACAGCCCCGAGCTTCGCGTCGCGATGGAGACGTGGAAGGAAATCAAGTTCGAGTTTGACACCGTGGACAAGCTCGACGTCGTCAACCGCTAAGAGCAGTCGTTGGTCACGAGAGGCGCGGGCGCCGGCAGGCGCCCGCGGGAGGAGAGGGTATGGCCGAGGTCCAGGACTACCGCAACACTCGACGTTACGAGCTCTTCTCGTACCTGCCCCCAATGACGCCTGAGCAGGTACGAAAGCAGGTTGTCTACCTGCTCAGCAAGGGCTGGAATCCCAGCGTGGAGCACGTCGAACCTGAGCGTTCGATGGAGCGGTACTGGTACATGTGGAAGCTCCCACTCTTTGGTGAGCAGTCGCCTGACGTCGTGCTCGCCGAGCTCGAGGAGTGTCGGCACGCCTACCCCGACCACCTCGTGCGGCTCGTGGGGTACGACAACTACACCCAGAGCCAGGGCATCGCGTTCGTCGTGTACCGAGGGCGCTCGTCGTAGCGCATCCGCGACGCGTCGCGTGGCGAGGTTGGGCGTGGCACTCACAGGCGTGGGCATCAGACGGACGGTCGAGAAGGGAGCCTTTGCGTGAGCGACTCGGCAGCTACGGGTGTCCGTGGCAAGTCAGCGCGGGCGGCGGCGCTCCGTGCGCGGCAGCAACGGTCGGCACCGACGCGCAGAGTTCCTGAGCGTCGTCGTGAGGCGACGCAGCAGCCGCTGGGGAGCACCTCCGGCGTCGGCGGTTCGCGTGGCGAGGGGGCGTCGTGTGGGTGTGGGCACGCAGAGGCCGCCCGGGTAGTCGACTCGTCCGCTGCGACGAGCTTCTCGGCTCGTGCTGATGTCCAAGGCGCTCGTGGGGCAGAGGCGGTGCTCACGAGCGCGCCGGCCGGCGCTCGGACGTCGGGGCTCGAGGTGAGCCCTGCCCTCGGTTACGTGTCGATACGGGAGGCCATTCGCGGCCTCCGCGGTCGGGAGGCCGCGCAGCGGCGGCGACAGCTCCTCTGCGTGCAGGGGCGGGGCGACGAGGCTGCGTGTCGGCCGACCGGGCGGCAGCGCATCGGGGTTGCCAAGGTGGGCCTTGGGACGACGGCAGCGGGCAACCCGGTGACGGGGACTCAGGTCGGTTCGACCCCGGCGATGACGGGTCTCGAGGCCGGCTCGTGTCACGACGTGACGGGCACCGAGTACCTCGACGCCGCGGAGGTGCGCTCGCAGTGCGACGCTTGGCCGGTCGCCGGGCCCGCCAAAGTCGCCGTGGGCCGGACGGCAAGCGGTCACTGGGTGACCGGGACGTCGGTCGCGGCCGGCCCTCGCGTAACCGGCGTAGAGCCCGGTGTGTGTCAGCGGGTCACGGGCACCGAGTACCTCGACGTCGCGGAGGTGGTGACGGCGTGCGGCACGACGCCGGAGGCCGCCCCTGCGAAGGTGACGGTGAGCGCGACCGAGGCTGGGTTGCGGGTCTCGGGCGCAGACGTCGACCGCCCGAGTCGAGTGACGGGGGACGAGGTGGGCCGGGCTCGCCGCATCACAGGGTCCCAGTACCAGCATCCAGAGTGGGTGCGCCCCGAAGGTCGTTCAGGCTCATCGGTGCCCCACAAGGTCTCGGTGATGAGCACGCCGCTCGGTCGCACCGTGACCGGCACGACCGTGGCACGCTCTCCGGTCGTCACCGGCACCGAGCGCGGTGAGTGCGTCGACGTGACCGGCATCGCCTACGAGGACAGCCTCGCGCGCTACCAAGCGTGCCTGCGGCCATCGCCACCGACGGCCGAGAAGGTCCAGGAGATGCGCACGTGGCGGGGCCAGCGCGTGACGGGCGCGAGCGTCGAGCACGCGGCGGCAGTCACGGGGGACGAGCAGGGACTCTGTGAGGACGTGACCGGCACTCCCTACGTCGGACCAGACACCTACGCAGCGTTCTGTGAGACCGACGGACGCCAGCCACGGGCGAGTTGGGGACCGGCGGGTGTGCCATCCATCTCAGGCACTCGCCTCAGTGGCGACGGGCGGGTCACGGGTGAGGCTCAGGAGCCCCAGGCTCGGGTGAGCGGAACGCCCTACCGCGACGTCGATCACGAGTCAGAGGGAGTCGGGGTCCTCGGTGGGCCGCGAGGTGGCTTTAGCGTGGTGTCGCCTGCACAGGCGGCGCGCCGACGACGGACTCGCGTGACCGGCACCGGCCACCGCGAAGGAGGGCCACGCATCACAGGCCCGCTCGACCTCGCTGTCGGGCTGGTCTCTGGCACTCCAGAGTTCCGCTACACGAGTGAGGACGAGCCGCAGGCAGCGCAGCCCCGGCGGTGGTCGGCGAGCGACGCGGTGACGGGCGAGGGCAAGGTTGCCGGCGCGGTGATCACAGGCGATGCGTGGGACCGTCATCCGGGGATCACCGGCACCGAGGGCGTGTCGACGCGGCGCAATCCGACCTTGCGGGGTGTTGCGCAGGCGCCGGTGCCCCCACGCCGTTCTCGGCCGTCGGCGCCAGACGCTGAGCCGCCAGCGAGTACGCGCGTGACGGGCAGCGCAGGAGGGGTTAGCGAGGGGCCCGTCGTGACCTTCTCAGGGGGGTCTCGCGGGTGAGTGCCCAGTTCCAGGAGGTCCTCTCGTGGTGAACACGCGCAATCGGCGGGGCCGGCACCCGGCGGCGCCGACGCCGACGCGAGCGCCGTGGGGACTTGGTACGCCTCAGGGGCGGCGTCGGCGCGAGCCGCTGACGGAGCCCGCCGAGGTGGCCCGGCCAAGCGGGCACGGGCGGTGGTCGCATCCGCTGAGTAGCCGCGAGCAGAACGCGCGGCTCGACCAGTTTGAGCGCTCGTTGCGGGCGAGGTTCGAGGCGGTCATCCCCACCCTGCGCGAGGTCGCAGGGCTGCGCTGGAGCGAGCACTTCGCGGCGGAGGCCTCCTCGCTCATCGAGCAACGGCTCGGCGTCGAGGCACCGCGGGAGCTCTTCGACCAGGCCTGGATCGCCCCGCTCGACATGCGCCAGCTGTTCGGCGTCGTACTCGGTGGTGTGATTCGTCAGGTCGCTCAGGATGTGCACCGTGCGGGGGAGCTCATCGGCTCGGACTTGACGAGCTTCTTCCTCGAGTGCGGCTACCACGCCGTCGACATCTCTCCCTGCTCTGATGGTCGACTCAAGGGTGTGATCCGCGCGATCCTGCGTCTGCCCGACGAGGCCGTTCGAAGTCGCAAGGCTTACGCCGGAGCGATGTTCGACGTCGAAGCGAGCGTCCGACGCTGGGTGGAGACGGAGCTCATGCGCTTCCGTGAGGGCTGCCCGGTCCCACCCGAGGCAGGCACGCGCTACCTCAAGGTTGCGGTGTACCACTGGAGTCGCTCGGACCCCGAGCACGAGGGGTGCGCTGCGCACGGGTCGGATCGTGAGCGGGCTGCGGCCGGGGCGCTGCGCCGGTTGCGCGAGTTTCGTGAGGCGGTCGAGAACAGCTTCTACTGCGGGGCTTCCGTCGACATCCTCCTCATCGGGGTCGACACAGACGCTGATGCGATTCGGGTGCACGTCCCCGACGCCGAGGGCGACCTTACCCTCGACCGCTTCGTCGACAACCACGACCTCTACGAAGCGACACGCTTCCTCGACGCGACCCGCGCGCGGCTCGCGATCTACGAGGCGATCGAGGCGGCGTCTGGGACGGCCTCGCGACCACACGAGGGAATGCGCCGGCTCATCGCGACCCTGCTCATCAACAACCTCTCCCAGATCGATCGCGTCTACGAGACGTGGCAGGGCCGCTACCCCGACGTCGGTCACAACGAGACTTTCATCTCGGTCGGAGATGGGTTCGAGGAGTTCCAGCTTCGCAACTTGGCCTACTTCGTCTACCTGCAAACCGTCGAAGAGGCTGGGCACGACCTCGACGTCGGGATCGAGATCTTCCGCCGGCTCAACGTGCGACGGGGTCTTCCGATCCCCATCGCGATCCACTTTCGTTACGACCGGCGGGTGCCTGGGAGTCGAGAGCGAGCCACTGAGCGGTGCCAGAGAGTTCGCCGGGCCATCGAGGATCGGTACCGTGCGCTCTTCGAGGACGGCTACGTGGTCTGCGACATGAGCATCCAGGATCGCGAGACCGGCAGCCCTATCGAAGCCGTCTCCGTCCACGAGCTCAGCCGTGGACACGGAGGTGGTTCGTGAAGATCTACCAGGTCGAGCGGACGCTGTGGTCGACGAACCGCATTCCACAGCTCAAGAACCTGCCTCTCCTCGTCGTCAAAGAGCGCGGCGGTGCTCGCAGTGTGGCGGTGGACGCGGTGGGGTGCGTCCCAGGTGACTGGGTGATCTGCGTCAGCGGCTCGGGGAGCCGAGCCGCCACGGGTGACAAGGACTACCCGACCGACCTCACCATCGTCGGCATCATCGACGTGTGGGAAGAGGACGGTTAGGTGCCCCACCGGGGTCGGCGCGGCGCATCGCCGCAGGCGAGGACCAGTGAGTGACAACGGAGGAGATGGGACATGGCACAGGGAGTGACCGGCATCGCCCTCGGCATGATCGAGACGCGGGGCCTGGTACCAGCGATCGAGGCAGCTGACGCGATGACGAAGGCGGCCGAGGTGCGCCTCGTGGGTCGGCAGTTCGTCGGCGGTGGGTACGTCACGGTGATGGTCCGTGGCGAGACTGGTGCCGTGAACGCGGCGGTCCGGGCGGGAGCGGACGCGTGCGAGCGTGTCGGAGACGGGCTCGTCGCAGCGCACATCATCGCTCGGGTCCACAGCGAGGTCGAGAAGATCCTGCCGGAGTCTCCTGAACGAGATCCAGCGACCGTCCGGAGTTGAGGCTTGTGTCAGCTCGAGACCCTCGTCTCGTCGGGTACCTCCAGCGGGCACTGCGGGCTGAGATCACTGCGATCACGCTCTACCTCTCGCAGGCACACGAAGCGCTCGAGTGGGGCCTGCCTGAGCTGCACGCGCGCCTCCTCCAGGACGCACGTGACGAGCTTGAGCACGAGCGACGCATCGTGGCACACCTCGTCCACGAGGGGATCGCCGTCCGCGCCCTCGACCTGCCACCGCTGCGGCGAGCTCGCTCCCCCGAGGAGCTCGCCGCACTGAGTCGGACCTTCGAAGCTGAGGTGGTGGAGCTCTACGACGATGCGGCCGAGTACTGCAGGCGTTTTGGACACCGTGAGGCGGCTGAGCTCTTTGAGGCACTCCTCGACGATGAGCGCCAACACCTCGCCTCCGTGGTGGAGCTCGGCGGCGCGATCCGAGCGCAAAGCGGCGGTGGGAGTCGTGGCTGAGCCAGCTGGAGGAAGGACGCAGTCGCCGAGGAGCTGGCGCTTTGAGTTTCCAGCCTACGAGGACCTGCGTCGCTTCCTCGACGCGCTTGCTGCTGAGTGCGAGCACGTTGGCTTCTACCCCAACATCAGCTTCCACCGGCGAGACGCGACCGTGACGCTCGAGAGGACGAGCGACGATGGTGCGAGCGAAGCGCTCGTCGCGTGGCTCGACGCGTGGCGGGCGCGCGCAGGTCGGTCCGACACGAAGGAGGCCTGATGCACGAGAACGACGATCGAGCAGATGAGCTCGACGCACCGGTGGTCGGCGACGAGGAGCCCGGCGCGGCGGCACAGACCCCACCGTCTCCACAGCGCCGTCGCCAGCGGCGCCCGAGCGCGCCGGCGCAGGAGTCGCCCCAGCCTGAGCCCGCGCGCGCTGACCGCGCGGGCGGGACCCCAGAGCCGCCAGCGCACCCCGCGCCGTTGCGTCGGCACAGCGCTCGGCGCGTGTGGCCGGACTAGGAGAGGACACGATCGATGGTCATGACCGAGGTGGAGCAGTACCTCCTCACAGAGGAGCCGTACTACCGACCGGTCGGCAACGAAGTCGAGCTCTTTGAAGCGGCCTACGAGGCTCGCATGCCACTCATCCTCAAGGGTCCGACGGGGTCAGGCAAGACTCGGTTCGTCGAGTACATGGCCTGGCGCCTTGGCAAGGCGCTCATCACCGTCGCGTGCAACGAGGACATGACCGCCTCGGACCTCGTGGGGCGTTTCCTCCTCGACGCGGCGGGGACGCGGTGGCAAGACGGACCGCTCACGACGGCGGCGCGCTACGGGGCGATCTGCTACCTCGACGAGGTCGTCGAGGCACGCCAAGACACGACGGTGGTGATCCACGCCCTCACCGACGCACGTCGCATGCTCCCGCTCGATCGCAAGGGAGAGCTCGTGCGGGCACACCCAGACTTCTTGCTCGTGCTCTCCTACAACCCTGGGTACCAGAGCGTGCTCAAGGACCTCAAGCAGTCTACGAAGCAGCGCTTTGGTGCGCTCGACTTTACGTACCCCGACCACGACGTCGAAGTCGAGATCGTTGCCCACGAGAGCGGCGTCGACGCGGCGACGGCTGACCGACTCGTCGCGATCGCCGCTCGAGCGCGGAACCTCAAAGGCCACGGGCTCGACGAAGGCATCTCGACGCGCATGCTGATCCACGCGGCGCGTCTCGTCGTCCGGGGCGTCGACCCGACGACCGCCTGCCAGGTCGCGCTCGTCGCTCCGATCACCGACGACCCGGACATGCGCGACGCGCTCAAGGCAGCGGTCGCTGCCTCGTTCTAGCCGGTGGTGTCGAGGGCGGGGCTCGCGGACGAATGACGGTCGACCTTGAGGCCTACCGAGGCCTCGTGAGCGATCTCGGCGACCAGGCAGAGCACGTCCTGCGAGCCGCGTGGAGCGAGGCGGTGCAGAGCTTTGGGCCGGCTGCGCTCGAGGTGACGTACCTCGGCGGCGCACGGACCTTGGCGCGGTTGGGACGCACGAGTGCGCTTCCCGTCGCGTTCCTCCAGCACGCACCCGCTGTGGCGCGAGAGGTGGGCGACGCGTGCGTCGAGGCTCTCGTCGAAGCTGCGGTGCGCTTCTCCTCGAAGACGAGTCAAGCGGTGATCGAGAGGCTCATCGAGGTTGCTCCGATCGCGGCTACGCGGCTCGCGGACTGCGACCTGTTTCGTGAGTTCTTATCGCTCATCGATGAGCTGCTCGGTCTGGCACCGCGCGGCGTGCGTCCCCTGCTCGACCGCCTCGAGGTGCTCCTGCGCGAGCTCACGGTGCGCGGCTTGCGGCGCTGGGCGCTGTGGGGGGCGAGGGCACACGCGTTCGACTTCGATGCCCAGGTTCGCTACTTCTCGCTCGAGGCTCAAGAAGCGCTCAGCATGTTGCAGCGGGAGCGAGTCGGCACGCTCCTCGTGGACGTGCAGCGCCGGCTCCTCATGTACCTGCGTGCGCTGTGGGGACGCGACTTTCTCCTGCGCCCCCAAGGGCGTGACCTCGAGACCGGCGAGCAGGCCCGCCCACACCTCGAGGGGATCACGATCGCGGTCGCCGACGCGTACGACGACTGGCACGCCACGGTCGACGGCGAGGATCGAGTCGCACGAGGACTCGAGCTCTACCGAGCTGCGGTTGCGCACGCGGCTGCGCACGCGGTCTTGTCGCGCGAGCGCTTCGTGGGCGTCGATCGACCTGCTGCTGAGCGTGCGCTCGTCGGCCTCGTAGAGGACGCCCGAATCGAGCACGCCGCGCGCAGCCGTTTCCCCGGCTTCGCTCGCCTGTGGGGTCAGTTCCACGTCGTCAGCGCTCGAGCCGGCGAGGACCCCGCGGCGCTCATGGCGCGACTCGCGAGGAGCTTGGCCGAGCCTTCCTACGCTGATCCTCACCCCTGGGTGCAGGCGGCTCGGTCGGTGGTCGAGCAGCGCGTCCTCGGTCGTGATGAGGACGTCGCTGCTGCAGTCGACGCGGCGGTCGCCGAGCTCGTCGAGCTCGCGAGGTCGTACGGCGTGGCGCTCGAGGGTGCCGAGGCGCTCACGTGGCAGCCGATCTACCGCGATGACAACGCCTTCCTCTTCGTCGAGGAGGCGCACGCCGGTGTCGCAGACAGCGCCGTCGACGTCCGCCCACAGCAGCAGCGTCGGACGGTCAACGTCATGGAGATGGTCAACGCGGTCGACGTGCCGAACGCGGGTGACGACGCCGATGAGATCTGAATGCTGACGACGGAGTTCTTCCGCGATGGGGAGGAGACGAGCATCAACGCTCAGGAGGGTGTCGAGCCACCAGCGGTCGAGTACCACTACCCAGAGTGGGACTACCAGCTCCAAGCGGAGCGTCCAGACTGGGTCACGGTCCTTGAAGTCGCCCCCGAGCGTGGGGATCCAAGGCTCATCACCGCGATCCTCCAGCGCGAGCGCCGCGTGCTCGGTCGACTGCGAGGTGTCGTCGAAGCGCTTACCCCAACTGGCCTGCGACGCGTACGACGCCAAGAAGAGGGCGACGACGTCGACCTCGACGACGCCGTCGACGCCCTCGTCGACGCGAGGCTCGGGCGCGCTCCTGACCTTCGCGTGATGGTCCAGACGCGCCGATCCGTGCGCGACATCGCGGTACTCCTGCTCGTCGACGTCTCAGCCTCGACGAGTGACCTCGTCGTCGGCACCGAGCTCAGCGTGCTCGAGCTCGCGCGCGACGCGACGGTGGTGCTCGCCGATGCGCTCGATCGCATCGGGGATCCGTTCGCGATCCACGGCTTTGACTCCAACTCTCGCCACGCTGTCCAGTACCGCCGCTACAAGGACTTCGACGAACCGTGGGGCACGCGGGTACACGCTCGGCTTGCGGCGATGCGGGCCCAGCGTTCGACGCGCATGGGAGCCGCGATTCGCCACGCAGGAGCGCTGCTCGCGACACGTCCGAACAGTCGGCGCCTCCTCCTCGTGCTCACCGACGGCGAGCCGAGCGACAACGACGTACGAGACCCGCTCTACCTGCGCTTCGATGCCCGCCACGCCGTCGAGTCGGTCGGTCGACTCGGGGTCCACACCTTCTGCCTCAGCCTTGACCCACGAGCTGACAGCTACGTCACCCAGATCTTCGGTCCCTACGGCGCGACGGTGCTCGACAACGTCGCGCGGCTGCCAGAGCGCCTACCGCTCCTCTACGCCGCACTCACTCGGTGACGCCACGGTCGGGAGCCGGCTACCAAAAACATAACATCAAGCTTATGTAAATGGCAACACACATTAGCGAATAAAAAGCGGAACTCGAGTTCTGGTCAGCTAGGGTGCTGCTAGGCAGCCTGGCGACAGGCTCGGAGCCTGCGCTCGAAGCACGAGGCCCGTGCTCTCGGTCGC
>SIRY01000056.1 GCA_004366215.1 Actinomycetota bacterium
GGGCGCGCTCAGAGATGCGCCGCCTCCTCGCACGCCGGCGTCGTGAGGTGGCGCCTGAAGAGGCGTGGACTCGCATCCGTGAGTGTCGAGGCCTCGACGCCTCGAGCCGCCGGGTCGCAGCGGGGGTAGCGGCGTGGCGCGAACGTGTGGCGCAGGACCTCGACGTCCCGGTGCGTAGCGTCCTGTCTGACCTCGGCGTGGCGGGCGTTGCGCGGGCGCGGCCGCGGACGCTGGGTGAGCTGAGGGACGTCCGTGGCGTCGACGCACGCATGCCGCGGGATCGGGCGCTCGCGCTGCTCGACGTCGTCGAGCGTGCAGAGGAGGAGCCCGTTCCGGTCGGCGCTCGCGGGGGGCGTGGCGAGCGAGTCGTCGAGCCGGAGGACGTACCGCTCGTACTGGCAGCCCAAGCGGTCGTCTACGCGGTGGCGCTCGAGCTCGAGCTCGACCCGACGCTGCTTGGGTCGCGCGAGGACGTGGAGTTGCTCGTCGCTCGTCGCGAGGGCGTGCTGTGCGAAGGGTGGCGCTACGAGGTCGTCGGCCAGGCGCTCGAGGAGCTGCTCGCGGGGCGACGACGGGTGTGGATCGAGCGGAGACGCCTGCGCACGACGGCGGAGTCGTAGCGTGCGAGGGGGTCGCTACCCTACTCGAGGCGCACGGAGCGTACGCAGGAGACGTCGAGGGGGGTCGCCTTGGGGGATGCCGGGTTGCAGCCGCGAGCACTGGATCCGGGCTCGCCGGTGCCGTTGTGGGTCCAGCTCGCCGACGAGCTGCGTAGCGCCATCCGAGACGGGAGGCTGCGCCACCGCCTTCCGTCGGAGCCGGAGCTCCGCGACGCCTACGGGGTCTCTCGGGCGACCGTTCGTGAGGCGATTCGTCAGCTGCGCACCGAGGGTTACCTCGACGCTCGACAGGGTCGAGGTACGTTCGTGGTGCCAAAGCGGCAGTTCGAGGGCTACCACCAGCAGCGATTCTCGCTCGCAGCGCGTCTTGCCGACGTCGGCAAGGAGGTAGCGTCCGTCCTCGCGATCGAGCGCCGCGAAGATGAGCGAGCAGCCGCACGGCTCGGCCTCGAGGAACGCTCCTTCGTCGTCGTTCGGCGGCTGCGTGGCGTCGAGGGGGAGGTGGTCGCGCTCGAGGAGGCGAGCGTCGTGGTCCCGGAAGGCGAGGCGCTGCTTGGCTCTCCCATCCACCAGGGATCGATCTACGAGGTGCTCGAGGCCGCCGGCGTGCACGTGACGGCAGGCATCGATGAGGTGTCGGCGGTGAGCGCTGATCCGGTGGTCGCCGAGCTCCTCGGCGGCGCGGAGGGGCGTGCCTTGATCCTCGTCGAGCGGCGGACCTTCGCCGGCGCGAGGCCTGTCGAGTACCGACGGACGCTGCTGCAGCCGGATCGGATGCACTTCGTCGCCCAGTGGGGTAGGACCGACGGAGAGGCGCTGTAGTCGAACAGACGTTCTACTATGGAGAGGTGACCTCCTTCCTCTCGGCTGCGCAGCTGCGCGACCAGCGGCTCGAGCTCGCCGGCGCGGCAGCTCACGTCCTCAACGGTGGCGTTGCTCGAGGAACGGCACTCGTCATCCACGGCGGCCTCGGCGTGCGCTGGGCCGCTCTTGAGGCCCTCGCGCCGATGAGTCGTCGCGTCGACGCCGTCGCGTTGGTCGGGTTCGATGACCTGCCTGCTGCGGCGCTCTCCGCAGCAGGTTGGTCGCTCGATCGTGTCGTGCGCGTCGTCGCGCCACCGGGTCGGCTCCTTGACGTCGCGGCACACCTCGCGGAGGTCGTGGACCTCCTCGTCGTCACGGAGCACCTCGTCGATGCTCGTTGGCCTCGTCTGCTCGCCCGAGTTCGGCGTCGTCGAGGCGTCGTCGCCGTCGTCGAGCACACGTGCCACCAGTCTCGCCACCAGGTCCTTGCGGCTGGAGGTTCGACGACCGTGCTCGAGGTCGTCGGCGTCGACGTCGTCGGCTCAACCAGCGTGCCGGAGCGACTCCGCGTTCGTCTCGTGCGCGGCACGCTCCAGGCTCAGCGCGCTCTGCACGTCGTCGAGGGTGTCAGGTGATCGACTGCGAGGGCGTCGCGCTCGTGCCGCCAGAGCGAGTCATCGTCTGTGCTGTAGAGGACCTCCCGCTGCGAGCACACCCGCGCCAAGACGCCGACGTGGTCGTCGACGGTCGGTCTCAGGTCGTGGCGTGCTCGGCGCGTGCGCGCGCTGCCGGGATCGCCCCAGGGGCAGAGCTGACCAGGCTGCGTGCTCGTCTCGGCGCCTTCAGCGTGGTTGAACGTGACCTCGTCGCCGAAGAGCACCTTCGCAGGCTCCTCGCTCGCAACCTCCTCGACGTCACGCCAGCGGTCGGGTGGGTCGCCGGTAGGAGCGCTGCGCTTGCGATCACGGTGCGCGCGGCGCGGCGTTACTACGGCGACGAGGCGACGCTCCTCGAGCGCGTGCGCTCGAGGATGCAGGGGTTCGACGGCGTTCGTGTCGTCGTCGCTGACTCCGTCGCGGCGGCGCTCCTTGGACGAGACGGCGACGGTGACCACCCGAGCGGGACGTCGCGTCAGCGCATCGCGGCCTACCCACTCCATCGCTTACCTCCGTGGCTGTCACGGCCGCTCCGCGCTGTCGGGCTGCGTTGGATCGGGGACTTCCAGCAGCTCGAGCCAGCTGCCGTAGCGGCACGGTTCGCGCATCGGGGACTGTGGTGGCATCGGCTCGTGCGGCTCGAGGGCGATGTGCCGATCGTGCGTCGTCTGACGGATGCGTCGCTCGAGCCGGACGTCGTAGAGGTGACGGTCGAGGAAGGCGTCGATGAGGCGGCGCTGCGCTTCGAGCTGAGCGGGGCTCTTGGCGCGCTCTCTGATGCGCATGCTGGACTGCAGCCGACTCGGTGGCGGGCGTGGGTCGCGACAGATCGAGGCGCGCTCGAACGCGTCGTAGAGCGCCCACCTGGCGCACACATCGCTGAGATCGTCGAGTCGGTGCGCCAGCTCGAGCGACGGAGCCGTTCCGAGCGCGGGCGCACCCGACGCCTTGGGGTCGACGTGCTCGCGTGGACGCAGCCGCAACCGCCTCAGCTCGCGCTCGATGGCGTCGCAGGGTTCCGCGTCGCAGCGCTGACGCAGGTGCTCCGGATCCTCCAGTACCGCTACGGGGCCGGAGCTGTCCAGGTGCCTCGCAGCGGCCCGGTCGGGCGTGGGTGGAACGAGGCGACGCCGTGGGTGCCCTGGACAGGAGGATGGCCTGTCGCGGCGCTGGAGCCGAGCGCTGCGACAGGCCCCTGGCCAGGCCGGGTCGTCGGCCTCGTGCCGACACGAGTGTGGGAGCCACCCGTGGCTGCACAGCTGCTCGATGAGGACGGCGAGGAGGTCACCTTCGACGCAGAGGGCGTCGTCCGCACGGCACCGGCCACCTTGCGCAGCTTCGACACCGTCGAGAGGGTCCGCGAAGTTCGGGGGCCGTGGGTCGTGCGTGAGCGGTGGTGGGAGCAGCGTCGAGCGCGCTACGCGCGACTCCTCGTCGTGACCGATCGGCGTTGGTGCTGGGTACGTCGAGAGCACGGCGCCTGGTGGCTCGAAGGGAGCTACGAGTGAGCGAGCTCGCGGAGCTCCACGCCCACTCGTCGTACAGCTTTCTCGACGGCGTCGTCGACCCAGAGGATCTCGTCGAGGCGGCTGCGGCACGAGGCTACGGTGCCCTCGCGCTCACCGACCACAACGGGCTCTACGGCCTCCCTCGATTCCTCGAGGCGGCACGGCGGGCGGGTGTGACCCCGATCGTGGGCGCGGAGCTGACCGTCGAAGGGTCTGGGCCACGTACCGGCGCTGCCGACCCGCCAGGTGAGCACCTCGTCGTGCTCGCGGCGTCCGCCGAGGGGTACCGCGCGTTGTCGCGCACCATCGCTGCGGGACACATGCGCGCTCACGAGAAAGGGAAGTTCGTCCTCGGGCTCGACGAGCTCGCTGGTGCGATGCCACCTCGAGGCTGGTACGTGCTCGCCGGGTGTCGCAAGAGCCCTCCTGCGCAGGCGCTCGCGCGCGAGGGGCCAGGCGGAGCAGAGCGGTGCGTGCGTGCGCTGTGGGAGCGCTTTGGCGAGGCGCTCGTCCTCGAGCTCATCGATACGCTCGACCCCGCCGACGCGGTTCGCAACGACGTGCTCGCACGCATCGGCGCCACCCGGGGCATCGAGGTCGTTGCTACGCAGGCTGTCCACGCCATCGATCCTCCGACGCAGCGGGCAGCGATGGTCGCGGCCGCGATCCGAGCTCGCCGGACCCTCGGTGAGCTCGACGGGTACCTGCCAGGAGCGGGACCGCCGCTCCTTCGTTCGGCACGCGCACAGCGAGCTCGATTTGCGCGGTTCCCTGGCGTCGTCGACGCGGCGTGGGAGCTTGCGCAGCGGTGTGCATTTCCAGTCGAACTGGTGGCGCCAGGGCTCCCGCGTGATGTGGTGACGACGGGTGAGAGCGACGACGACGCCCTGTGGCGACTCGTCAGCGAGCGGGCCCCGCGCCGCTACGGTCCTCGTCACGCTGAGCGCGTTGCTGGGGCGTGGGCGCAGCTCGACCACGAGCTCGCCGTCATCAGCCGCCTCGGTTTTGCCGGCTACTTCCTCGTCGTCAGCGACATCGTCGACTTCTGCGTTCGTGAGCACATCTACTGCCAAGGGAGGGGGTCGGCGGCGAACTCAGCGGTGTGCTACGCCCTTGGCATCACCAACGTCGATCCGGTCGCTCTCGGTCTGCTCTTCGAGCGGTTCTTGTCGCCTGAGCGTGACGGCCCTCCTGACATCGACGTCGACATCGAGGGCCGGCGCCGAGGGGGGGTCGTCCGGTACGTCTACCGTCGCTACGGGCGCGAGCGGGGGGGGGGCGGGGCGGGCGCGGGGAGCGCGCCGGCGCGGCCGGTGGGGGG
>SIRY01000057.1 GCA_004366215.1 Actinomycetota bacterium
GCGGGCCATCTTCGGGCGGTGGGAGCCGCCAAAGATGATCAGAGCGATGACGAGCACGACGATGAGGTCAAAGGGGCCGAGCAGATCTGCGAGCACCATTCTGACTCCTTAGTCTGGTAGATAGCTTACTCGAGGTAGAGAGCCGTGGCATTTTTGACGCACCTCTTGCTGACAGCACCGACATGGCTCATGCTCGTGCTCGTCTTCGCGCTCCCGGCGCTCGAGTCGTCGGTCTTCCTCGGATTCGTCTTTCCAGGTGAGACGGCTGTCGTCGTTGGGGGGTTCCTCGCCGCAAACCATCGGTTTTCGATCGGGCTCGCGCTCGTCGCGTCTGCGAGCGGAGCGATCGTAGGAGACTCGGTCGGCTACTGGGTGGGACGCCGCTTCGGTGAGCCCCTGCTCGAGCGCGTTCCAACGAAGCTGCTCTCGCAGCGCCAACGGAGCCGGGCCGTCGCGTTCGTGCAGCGGCGCGGTGCCCCGGGGGTGGTGGTTGGTCGCTTCACGACCGTCTTGCGTGTGCTGGTGCCGGGGATCGCCGGCATGGCTGTCATGCCCTATCGGCGTCGGTTTCTGCCGGCGAACGTGCTTGGCGGCGTCCTCTGGGCATCGCTCTATAGCTGGCTCGGTTACGTCGCGGGTGATCACTACGCGAGCGTGCTGCGTTCGGCGAGCATCACGAGCACCCTCGTCCTCGTCGGCGTGGGCGTGCTCGCGGTCGGCGCGTGGCTGTGGCACCACGTCGTCACGCCGAGGCGAGATCGCGCCGCCGACGAGCGCGTGTCCGGAGGAACGGAATGAGGAGGGAGTTGAGCGCCTGGTAGTGGCTCCTTGGAGCGGCGAGGCGAAGCGACCAGAGCGCGCCGAGCGCGCCGACCGCGTCGCGCGCGAGGAGTTCTGCGACCACGAGACGCTGGAGGTGCCATGCGAAGATGAGCTCAGCGTCCCGGGGATGCAAGACGCCGCGTTCTCGCTCTCGGCGCATGATTCGAAGCGCCCCCTCCCGGAGTCGCCGGAGGTCCTTTGAGACCCCCTCAGGGTTGTCGCGGTACACCACGAGTGGCGCGTGGACCAGAGCGATGGGTCCGTGGAGCGACGCTCGAAGCCAGCAGTCCCAGTCCTCCACGCCGTCGAGGCGCGGGTCGAATCCGTGAATTTCGGTGAGCACGTCGCGCCGCATGAGGACGGTGGAGGTCTGAAAACGATTCAAGATGACGAGGTCTCGGTAGCCATACCACGCTGGCGCCGCGGTTGCATGCGGGCTCAGGAGCGTCTCGCTTCGCACCCAGTCGCACGCGACGATCACCGCCTCGGGATGGGCGGTGGCGAAACGCAGCTGCTCCTCAAGCTTGGTTGGGTGCCAGAGATCGTCGGCATCGAGGAAGGCGATCCACTCTCCACGCGCCGCCCGCACGCCAGCGTTGCGAGCCTGCGCGGGTCCCTGGTTGCGCTGACGTATGAAAGCCGAGACGCTGCCGGGCTCGATCGTGTCTGCAGTGCCGTCGGTCGAGCCGTCGTCGACGACGATGATCTCATCTGGTGGCACGGACTGGTTCGCTGCGCTGGCAACGGCGTGCGCGAGGGTGTGTGCCGCGTTGTAGGCAGCAATGACGACGCTGACGTGCGCGGCTGAGAGCTGGTGTCGAGCCGGCACCAGAATGTCACCCATGGACGGGCTAGCCTAGCTTCCCGAGGTGTCGACGAAGGGGCGAGGGCGTTCGTGCTGAGACTTGCGGAGCTGCGCTCGGTCGTGCCAAGGGCACGGCTCGTTGGCGATGCGAGCGTCATCATCCGGGACGTGACGCTTGACTCGCGAGGCGTGGTCCCAGGAGCGCTCTTCTGCGCTACTCGTGGATCTCGTTTCGACGGTCACGACTTTGCGGCGGACGCCGTCGCCCGCGGCGCCGTCGCGCTGATGGTGCAGCGTGAGCTCGCGCTCGACGTTCCGCAGCTCATCGTCCCGTCGGTGCGCCACGCGCTCGGTCGCGTCGCGACCGAGTTCTTCGGTCGCCCCTCGGAGCGCCTCGACCTCGTTGGGATTACTGGGACGAACGGGAAGACGACCACCTCGTACTTCATCGAGTCGATCCTTCGCCAGGCTGGTCGGCGCACCGGCCTCATCGGCACCATCGAGGCTCGCTTCGGCGCGTCGAACCGCCCCTCCGTCTTCACTACGCCGGAGGCTCCCGAGCTTGCCCGGCTTCTGCGCCAGATGGTGGACGACGGGGTTGACAGCGTCGTGATGGAGGTCTCGTCCCACGGTATCGACCAGCACCGCATCGACGGGACGCGTTTTCGCATCGGGGTGTTCACCAACCTGTCGCCGGAGCACCTTGACTACCACGGCACCATCGAGCAGTACTTCGCGACTAAGGCCCAGCTCTTCCAGCCGGAGCGCACGAAGCAGGCGGTGATCGGAACCGACACGGAGTGGGGGCGACGACTCGCCCAGCAAGTTCTCATCCCGTCGGTGACCTACGGCCCCGATCCCCACAGCGACTACCGCGTCGACGAGATCGCCTACGACACGCGTGGCACCGCGTTCACGCTGCGCGCTGGCCAGCGGCGGTGGCGACTTCGGGTTCCGATCTACGGTATCCACAACGCCTTCAACGCAGCAGCTGCGGTAGCGGTCGCTGAAGCGCTCGGCATCGCCGACGAAGCGATCGCCGTCGGCCTCGAGGAGTGTCACCAGGTGGCGGGGAGGTTTCAGAGGATCGACGAGGGGCAACCGTTCACCGTCGTGGTGGACTACGCCCACACACCCGACTCGGTGCTCGCCCTCATCGTAACCGCGAGGCGGCTCTCGCCAGAGGGTCGGGTCATCCTCGTTGCCGGCGCGCGAGGTCGTCGAGACCGATTGAAGCGTCCGGAGCTCGGGCGCGCCGCAGCAACCGCAGACGTCGCGATCCTCACTGCGGACAACCCTGGCGATGAGGATCCCGGCGACATCGTGGCGCAGCTGCTCGCCGGAACGCTCGACGTCGTTCACAAGGAGATCCTCGTTGAGCTCGATCGCAAGGCGGCGATCGAGCACGCGATCGCCATCGCGAGACCCCATGACACCGTCCTCATCGTGGGTCGTGGCCACGAGCAGACGTTTCGCGTCGGCCAGCAGGTGTTCGTGCTCGATGATCGCGAGGCCGCTCGCGAGGCTCTGCGCCGGCGTGCTCGGGCCAAGTAGCTGTGGTTGTGCGGTGGACGGGTGTGCGTTGCCCTCAACTCGCGTCGTGGACTCGGCGAGGTGGCCGCCTCGGCGTCGGATCCCTTACCTAAGCCCCTCAGAGAGCTGTGGAGCGAGGCTCGAGCCTGACGGGTCGTCAAGAGAGGTTCTTGCCGCCGCGGCCTCGATGACGCTTTGCCCTGAGTGCCGTTCCTCGAAAGACCGTGGCGATTGCGGTCGCCTCGCGCCGAGCCGCGCTCGCGAGCTTACGACCCAGCTCCAGAGCGCTGAGCAGCGTGAGTGTTGTCCGACGCCGTCTCGGTGTGGGAGCGCCGGGAGGAGGACCTCGCAGGGTGGCGCGGAGGTGCCGGCGTCGTGCCGGTCGTGAGCCGTCAGCGCTGCGCGCGCGTTGCTCGCGGGGCCGTCTCGTGCGCTCGCCACCGCAAGTCGGCCTCGCCCTCGTCGCGCGTCGTCGACGACGAACGCAGGGCCTGCTCAGAGCGTCGCGGATCCTCGGGAAGGCTCGTCGCGCTCTGGGGCAAGGCTCGTAGGAGCGTGCCTAGCCGAGCGCGACGTCGGGCATGGGGCGAACCGGGTTGAGAGCGCCAGCGATCGAAGCGAGGAGACAGAACCAGCGATCCGAGGGTCGCGTGCACTGATTTCGGGTCGCGTGGCGCCCCCGGCAGGATTCGAACCTGCGCGCCCGGCTCCGGAGGCCGGTGCTCTATCCCCTGAGCTACGGGGGCGGCTCTGCGTCGACTCGCGCAGAAGAGTGTAACCGCCGACCCGAACGAGGTGTCGCTCGCGTGCCGCGGTAGTCTGGCCGGGCAGCAGTGGCATGCGTTGAGAGAGCCGGAGAGGGGCGTTGGTGACGACGGCAGCCTGGCTGCACGAAGAGCTCACAGCAGTGATTGAGGATGAGTGTCGGCTGCGAGGCCTGGACGCCCCAGCTGCCGTCCCAGCACTCGAGGAACCTCGAGACCGCGCGCACGGGGACCTCGCGGCTACCGTGGCGCTTGAGCTCGCGCGGTCGTGGGGTCTTGCTCCCCGAGCGCTCGCAGAGCGCATCGCTGAGCGTCTCAGGCCGCGGCTCGGGGACCGTGTCCAGCGGCTCGAGGTGGCGGGACCAGGTTTCCTGAACTTCTTCCTGAGCCCGCTCGCACTGCTGCAGGATGGTCGCGGCATGGCGGTCGACCTCGATGGCGCCCTTGCGGTCGACGTTGGTCGCGGTGCCCGGGTGCTCGTCGAGTTTGTATCGGCCAATCCGACTGGTCCGCTCCACATCGGTAACGGATGGCTGAGCATCTACGGTGACGCCGTCGCACGCCTCCTTGCCTTCGGAGGCTTCAAGGTCACGCGTGAGTACTACGTCAACGACACCGGAGGTCAGATCCGCACGCTCGGGGCGTCGGTGCTCGCGGCCCACCGTGGCGAAGCGATTCCTGAGGGTGGGTACCGGGGTGCCTACGTCAGCGATCTCGCGGCCAGTTACGACGGTCCAGATGACGTCGAGGCGGCAGGCAGGTGGGCTGTACCTCGAATCCTCGCGATGATTCGAGGCGCGCTCGAAGAACTCCACATCCACTTCGACTCGTGGTACTCGCAGGCTTCGATCGAGGAGGGTGGGCTTGTCGCCGAGGTCGTGGCGAAGCTGGGTGAGCGCGGGGCACTCTACGAAGCAGATGGTGCGGTCTGGTTCGCTGCCGAGCGCTTTGGCGACGTTCGCGATCGCGTCTTGAGAAAGGCGAACGGGGATTACACCTACCTCGCGGGCGACATCGCCTACCACTACGACAAGTTGGTTGTTCGGGGGTTCGACCGCGCGATCGACGTGTTCGGTGCGGACCACCACGGCCAGGTCGCGAGCCTGTTCGCGGCGCTGCGCGCCCTCGGTATCGACGAGACTCGGTTAGAGATTCGCCTTGGGCAGATGGTGTCGCTCCTCGAGGACGGCGCAGCCGTCAAGTTCTCGAAGCGGGCAGGCACTGCGGTACCGCTGTCGTGGCTGGTGGACAAGCTCGGTCCAGACGCGACCCGCCTCCTTGCGCTCTCATCGTCGATCGATCGAGCCTCACAGGTCGATCTCGCCAAGGCGCAGGCGACGTCGAGCGAGAACCCCGTCTACTATATCCAGTACGCTCACGCGCGCGTGAGCGCACTTCGGCGTCAGGCCCGCCAGGCTGGCCTCGAGCTCGATCCAGCGACCGACTGGTCAGTGCTCGGCCATCCCCGCGAGCTCGAGCTCATTCGGGGCCTGCTCCGTCTGCCACGGGTGCTGGCAACGGCGATCGACGAGCGCGCGCCACACAGACTCGTGACGTGGTTGTTGGAGGTCGCGGGCGCCTTCCACGGCTTCTACCACGACTGCCCCATCGTAGTTGAGGGTGATGACCGGGTTCGTCGTGCGCGACTCGCGCTGAGCGACCTGGCCGGTCGCGCGATCGCTCGGTCGCTCGACCTCATCGGCGTGCGTGCAGTCGAGGAGATGTAGTGGGGGACCTCGGGGCGCTCCCAGCGCACCTGGCTCCGCGCGGGGCTGGCGTTCTAGCGAGCGGAGAGCTGACCATCCAGGGGATCGGCGTCGAGGAGCTCGCAGAGCGCTTCGGGACGCCGTTGTTCGTCTACGACGAGGATGACATTCGCGCCCGTGTCCACGATCTGGCCCACGCCATCGCCCCTGTTCAGATTACCTACGCATCCAAGGCCTTCTCTGCGGTCGCGATGGCCAAGGTCGTCGCGTCGGAGGGGTTGTGGTGGGACGCCGCCTCGCTAGGAGAGCTTGAGGCAGCAGTACGAGGAGGCGTACCTCCCGAGCGCATCATCGTGCACGGCAACAACAAGTCGTTCGAAGAGCTCGAGCGAGCTGCGTCGTACTCAGTGGGCCGTATCGTCGTCGACGCCATCGAGGACCTTGATCGCCTCGATGCGCTCGGCGTTCGGCAGATTCCGTTGTGGCTTCGGGTGGCCCCGGGTATCGAGGCGCACACGCACGCCTTCGTCCGTACCGGTCAGGTCGACAGCAAGTTTGGTCTGCCCATCGTCGATGGGACCGCGGAGCGGGCGTACCGCCGAGCCGTCGAGGCCGGGTTCACCGTCACGGGGGTGCACGCTCACATCGGCTCGCAGATCTTTGACCTCGCTCCGTTTGGCGAGCTGGTGCACCGACTCAGTACTCTGCGCCACCGTTGGGCGGTGCCAGAACTCTGTGTGGGGGGTGGCCTCGGCGTTCCGTACCTGGCGCAGGAGCGTGCCCCCACGCTCTCGGAGTGGGGATCGTACGTGCGTGAGGCTCTCCGAGGTACCTCGGCTGACCCCGCTGACGTCTTCGTTGAGCCGGGACGCGCCATCGTGGCGTCGAGCTGCATCACGCTCTACCGCGTCGGCGTCATCAAGCGAATCCCGGGAGTGCGGATCTACGTGGCTGTTGATGGGGGCATGTCCGATAACCCGAGACCCGTTCTGTACGGCTCTGGCTACATGGCGGTTGCGGCGTCGCGTCTGTACGCTGCTCACGACACGGCGATGCGAGTCGTCGGAAAGCACTGTGAGTCGGGCGACGTGCTGGTCGATGAGGCCTTGTTGCCGAGCGACCTAAGCGTCGGCGAGCTCATCGCGACGCCTGTCACTGGCGCGTACGGCTACTCGATGGGCTCGAACTACAACCGCCTCCCGCGCCCGGCGGTGGTCATGATTCGCGGCGGTCGTGCACGCGAGGTCGTTCGGCGAGAACAGCTCGACGACCTCTTTCGGCTGGAGGTTGGCGCGTGAGGTTGGTCCTCCTCGGGTGCGGCGTCGTCGGTTCGAGCCTCGTGTGGCTGCTTCGGCGAGATGCGGATCTCCTTGCACGACGGCTTGGAGAGCCACTCGACCTCGCCGCCATCGTCGTGCGCGATCCCACGCGACCTCGCGACCCGTGGGTTCCGATGGAGCTCCTGAGCGACGACATCGTCGGGGCGATCACGCGAGAAGACGTGGACGTCGTCGTCGAGGTGATGGGGTCGCCGACCGTCGCTCTCGTCGCCCTCGAGCGGGCGTTGCAAGCCGGTAAGTCCGTCGTAACCGCGAACAAAGATGTCCTCGCTGATCACCTCGGGGTCCTCGAGCACCTCGCAGAGGTGGCGTCTGTGGACCTGCTCTTCGAGGCGGCAGTGGCTGGAGGCGTTCCGCTCATTCGCGCTCTGCGCACCTCGTTGGTTGGCGAGCGCCTCTGGTCTCTCCAGGGGATCGTGAACGGCACGAGCAACTTCGTGTTGACTCGTATGACCGAGGCAGGGGACGACCTCGAGAGTGCACTCGAGGAGGCTCGAAGTCGTGGCTTTGCAGAGGCAGACCCCTCGCGGGACCTCGATGGGCGAGACGCCGCCGCGAAGGCAGCAATCCTCGCGTCGCTCGCCTTCGAGCGCAGCGTGCGAGCGACGCACGTCTACACCGAGGGCGTGACGAACGTCACGCCGGCGGATATTCGCTTTGCTCGTTCGATCGGACGGGTGGTCAAGCTCGTCGCGACTGCCCGGCGAGTCGACGAGGTCGACGGTGAGGCGCTCAGCGTTGAGGTCTTCCCCGCGATGGTTCCCCAGTCCCATCCGCTTGCGAGCGTGCGCGACGCGGCGAACGCCATCCTGGTCGAAGGACACGCGGTTGGTGAGCTCGTCTTCATCGGGCCCGGGGCGGGCGGTCTTCCGACGGCTGCGGCGGTTCTTGCCGACATCCTCGAGGCGGCCCAGAATCGTCGCAGCGGTCGCCGGAGCCTCGTGGTTCGGCGTGATGAGCCCCGCATGCTTTCGCCGGCATCGATCGTGGGTCGCTTCGGGATCTCTCTACTCGTGCGGGATGCAGCAGGGGTGCTCGCACGTGTTGCGGAGGTCTTTGGTGATCAGGGTGTCTCGATCGCACAAGTCGAGCAGTTGGGTGCTGGCGACGGACTCGCTCACCTCATGCTCGTGACGCACGAAGCGACTCGCAGCTCGATGGATGCCGTCGTGAACGCGCTTGCAAAGATTGCAGACGTCGTCGGCGCGATCCAACGCTACCGAATGCTCTAGGAGGTGGGCATGGAGTCGAGTGCAGTGAGGCGAGAGCTACGTGCCTGGCCAGGCATCATCGAGGCCTACCGTCCCTACCTCCCCGTCGAGCACGGTGCGACCGTTGTGACCCTTGGCGAGGGCGGCACCCCACTTCGGTTCGCGGCGAGGCTCTCGGCGCGTGTCGGTGCCTCCGTGTTCCTCAAACTCGAGGGCATGAACCCGACGGGATCCTTCAAAGACCGTGGCATGGCGCTCGCGGTGACCAACGCGAAGGCGCGCGGTTCCCGAGCCGTGATCTGCGCGTCGACGGGCAACACGTCAGCTGCGGCAGCTGCCTACGCGGGCATTGCAGGCCTCGATGCCATCGTCGTCGTTCCTCGAGACGGCGTCGCTCGCGGCAAGCTTGCACAGGCTCTCCTCTACGGCGCTAAGGTTGTCGCGATAGCGGGTGGGTTTGACGACGCGCTGCGCGCGGTGCGTCAGCTCGCGAGTGACTTCGGGCTCGCCCTCGTGAACTCGGTAAACCCCGACCGGCTCGAGGGTCAAAAGACGGCGGCCTTTGAGATCGTCGACCAGCTTGGAGACGCGCCCACGCTCCAGGTGATGCCGGTGGGCAACGCCGGCAACATCACGGCGTACTGGCGTGGCTACCGAGAGGCTCGTGATCGCGCTGCAGCAACGCGGCTGCCGCGACTCGTAGGTGTCCAGGCTGAGGGTGCCGCACCGATCGTACGCGGGAGCGTCGTCGAGCACCCGACCACGCTCGCGAGCGCCATCCGTATCGGAAAGCCCGCATCCTGGGAGGGCGCGCTCGCGGCGACGCGCGACTCCGGAGGGACCATGCTCGCCGTGTCGGATGCCGAGATCCTCGAGGCCTATAGACTGTTAGCTCAAGAGGAGTCGGTGTTCTGCGAACCCGCGTCAGCAGCCGCAGTTGCTGGCCTGCTACGGCTAGCCGTAGCGCCCTCAGAGACGGTAGTGTGCATTCTTACGGGACACGGTTTGAAGGACCCGGATACTGCGTTGCAAGCTGTAGACGGACCGGTGCCGGCGTCAGCGGATCCTCAGTCGATCGCCCGGATGGCCGGGTTGAGCTGAGGGACGGGGCAGCACAACCTCCTGGTGATCAAGAAGGGATACCTCCATGGTGAGTTCCACCGACGTGCTCGGCGATTTGGAGCGTCGGGACCGCGAGTCACTGCTCTCGCTGGCCCGTGAGCTTGGTCTTAAGGTGAGTTCTCGGGCTCGCAAAGCCGAGATCATCGCTGCCATCCAGGGTCGAGCGAGCGAGTCTCCTGCTAGCACGCCGGTCGAGCGGTTCGAGGACGGTCAGCCGGCAAGCCAAGCTCCGCTGTTCGGCGGCGAGTCGGCGGGCGACCCGCTCGCAGTCCGACCAGACGAGCAGGTGGATGGCGCGGCTCGTGCTGCTGCGACGACTCGGCGGCGTGGACGTCAGAGCGAGGCGCCGGCGACCGCACGCGTGGAGGTCCTCGACGAGGCCGACCAACTCGCCGTCGATCTCGCGCGGCTCCTGCCGCCGATCGCGGTGGATGGTGCGCTGACGCAAGCCGGAGGGCTCCAGGCTCGCGGTGAGGGCGAGGGGCAGCGAGCCGAAACGGCTCCTGAGGGGAGCTCCGTCCGCGAGGGAGAAGTGCGCGACGAGGCTCGCACCGACGCTCAGCTGCGGCGAGCGGAGGATGGCGGGTCTCGACGGTCGCGTCGGCGGCGTAACAAGGAGCGTGGCGAGCGCGCTGAGGCAGAGGCGCTCCAGGTCCAAGAGCTCGTCGAGGTTGCAGGCGTCCTTGACCTTCGCGAGGATGGCTACGGCTTTCTGCGCGCCAACGGTCGGCTGAGCTCCTCGCGAGACACCTACGTCCCCGCATCGCTCGTGCGCAAGTTCGGACTTCGCCGGGGTGACGAGGTCGTCGGCCAAGCACGAGCGAACCCACAGAGCGAGAAGTTTCCCGCTCTCGTCCGAATCGATCGCGTCTTTGGCATGAGCGTGGAGGAGGCGAGGCGGCGACCGCGATTTGAGGATCTCACTCCGCTGTTCCCCGATGAACGGCTCCGGCTTGAGAACCCCGACGATCCGCTGGAGCTCACGCCGCGCATCATGGACCTCGTCGCGCCGATCGGCAAAGGCCAGCGCGGCCTGATCGTGTCCCCGCCGAAGGCTGGCAAGACGACCGTCATGAAGCAGATTGCGCACGCGATTGAGCGCAACAACCCCGAGGTGATCTTGTTCGTGCTCCTCGTCGACGAGCGACCTGAGGAGGTCACTGACATGCGTCGCTCGGTTCGCGGAGAGGTGATCGCATCGACGTTCGACCGTCCCGCAGAGGAGCACACCCAGGTCGCTGAACTCGTCATCGAGCGGGCCAAGCGTCTCGTAGAACTCGGCCGCGACGTCGTCATCATCCTCGACGGCATTACCCGCCTTGCTCGTGCGTACAACCTCGCGCAACCTGCAAGTGGGCGGATCATGTCGGGAGGCGTTGACTCGGGTGCTCTCTACCCGCCGAAGAAGTTCTTCGGTGCGGCTCGTAACGTCGAAGAAGGTGGTTCCCTGACCATCCTTGCGACTGCTCTCGTCGAAACCGGCTCGAAGATGGACGAGGTCATCTTCGAAGAGTTCAAGGGGACTGGGAACATGGAGCTGCGGCTCGATCGCCGTCTGGCCGAGCGGCGCCTGTTCCCTGCGATCGACGTTGCCGCCTCCTCGACGCGACACGAAGAGCTGCTCTTCACTCGAGACGAGCTGACTCAGGTGTGGAAGCTGCGCCGAGTCCTCGGGGCGATCAGCCAGGACGGCACCCCCGCGGCCGGCCTCGAGCTGCTCATTGACAAGATCCGTTCGACGAAGTCGAACGCAGAGTTCTTGGCAGAGATCGCTCGAAGCCCCGGTATCTAAGGCCGGCGGCGGGTGCTCGTGGACTTATGAAGGAGGATGATGAAGGACGGTATCCACCCCGAGTACGTCGTGGCGACGGTGCGCTGCTCGTGCGGCAACACGTTTGAGACGCGTTCGACGAAGGCCGAGCTGCACATCGAACTGTGCAACCAGTGCCATCCCTTCTACACAGGGCGTCAGAAGCTGGTTGACACCGGTGGACGGGTCGAGCGGTTCCAGCGCCGCTACGGTGACCGAGCTCGACGAAGCACCCCATCCCGCTGAGCGAGCGCGCTCGATCGCTCTGGCGGTCTGTCCGGAGGCGCTGCCGGTCGTCGTCCCAGCTCAAGGCGGGCTAGCTGACGCGACAGTGCTCGAGGCGGAGCACGAGGTCGTCGTTGCGACACCCCGGGGCACGCTCGGGGCTCTCGCAGCGTGGGTGGCGTTGCGCGATCGCGGCTCCCTGCGCATCATCGTGCTCGGTGACACTGAGCGAGTGGGACGGCTCGCTGCCGCCCTCAGGGCAGAGCCGGTGCGCCTCGAGGTGGTCACACCTGCGGGCCTTGGCGCAGTGCAGCCGTGGTCTGCGCCGGAGGTACCTGTGGTTCGCTGGCGCGAGGACGCGTGGCTCGATCGACTGGTGGATGCCCTGCTCCCCATCGCGCCTGTGACGGTGAGCGCCCTTCCCGACGCGGTGGTCGTCGAGTCGGCTGGGGTGTGGCTAGGGGGGCGCTGGGGACCTACTCCCGTGGTCGGCGTCGACCCTCGGGACTGGCTGATGCGCAGCGAGCAGCATCTCAGCGAAGACGCCCTGCTCGGCGAAGCCGTCGAGCTCGCCCGTTCGCTCCTCGAGACCAGTGGGCGCGTTGCCCGGGCGTACTGCACCCCTCGCGCTCGTGCACGCCGCGCCAGGGAACGTTGGCTCACGCGCCGTGGCCTCGAGCCGCTCGAACCTGATGGCGTTATCGAGCTGGGCGGGCGCGCATTTGCGATCGACGCCTCGGGCGCTGTGTGGGGATTCGGCCTGCCGACGGATCCGTGGCTCGCAGTTGAGGCTCGAGCGCTCGGAGGCGACCCGACCCGGCCGATCTACCTCGTCACCGAGGGACGGCTCGGTCCGTCGGTGCGCATCGCGAGCGCGTTTGGGCCGTTTGAGGTGATTGAGGAGTGACAGTGCTCGAGGATCGTTACGGGCGGTTTGAGGCGGAGTACGAACGGATC
>SIRY01000058.1 GCA_004366215.1 Actinomycetota bacterium
GCTCGCGAGCTGGCGCGAGAGCACGACGTGGCCGTCGAGGATGGAGCGAGCTGCGTCGGCGATCGGTTCGTCGAGGTCATCGCCCTCAACGAGGACGGAGTAGAGCCCCGTGATCGACCCGTGCTGGTCCGTCCCTGCTCGCTCGAGGAGCTGGGACATCAACCCAAAGACGCTTGGAGGGTAGCCCCGCACGCTCGGTGGCTCACCCGCTGAGAGGCCGATCTCGCGCTGGGCGAGCGCAAGGCGCGTGAGCGAGTCCATGACCAGCAGGACGTGGGAGCCTTGAGACCGAAACCACTCGGCGATGCGAGTCGCGGTCTGTGCGGCGCGAACCCGCACGAGGGGAGGCTCATCCGAGGTCGCCACGACGACCACCGAGACCGCCCGCCCTTGCTGGCCGAGGTCGTGCTCGAGGAACTCCCGCACCTCTCGCCCGCGCTCGCCGACGAGGGCGATGACACGGACGTCCACCGCCGCTCCGCGAACCACCATCGACAGCAACGAGCTTTTGCCGACGCCCGCTCCAGCAAAGATGCCAAGGCGCTGGCCTCGGCCGCACGGCACCATCGTGTCGAGCACTCGAACACCCAAGCCGAGCTGCGTCGTGATGAGCGACCGCTCGAGCGGTCGAGGCGCCCGCCCGTCGAGGTCGCACACGTCGTGCACCGACACAGGCCCCTCGCCGTCGATGGGGAGACCGTCGGCGTTGATCACGCGGCCAAGCAGTCCCGGCCCGACCGGTATGCGCGGTGGTCGCGACAGCGCGACCGCGACGTCACCGAAGCGCACACCGCGAACCTCTCGCAGTGGCATGCAGACGAGGCGCTGCCCCTCGAACCCAACGACCTCAGCCATGACGCTCTGGCCAGCACCGAGCTCGATGCGGACGGCTTCGCCGATGCCCGCCTCGACGCCCTCGACCTCGAGGTGCAAGCCGACGATGCGGCAGACTCGCCCGCGCTGCACCGGACCTGCGGCACGGAGCACCTGCTCACGAACCCGCGTCGGAATCACTGCCCGATCTCCTTGAGCTCGTGGAGCACGCGCTCGAAGGCTCCGCGCACCGTGAGGTCAAGGACCCCAGGTCCAAGCTCGATGACCACGTCGTAGGGTTCGAGCGAGGCGTCGACCTCGACCACGAGCGTCGTACCTCCCGCAGATCCAATGGCCCGTAGCGCGTCTGCTACCTCTTCGGTAACCGACGGGGCCAGCTTGACCGTGAGCGTCGGGAGCGACCGCTGCTCGACGACGCGCTTGACCCAGGCTTCGATGCGCTGGCGAGGCAAGACGAGCTCCGCTGCGAGGACCTCGCGGCAGAGCTCGAGCGCGAGGGTGATGACCTCGACGGCGTCGGCTTCGAGGACGTCACGGCTGACGTGCCCCAGCCGCTCGATGACCCGAGCGAGCTCGGTGCGCTGTTCGGCAAGGCCAGCTCGCTCCGCGTCGAGCTCGGCACGCAGCGCAGCTTCGCAGGCGGCCCAGCCTCGCTGCTCCGCCTCGCGCAGCGCGGCGTCGGGGTCGGCTGCACGCTCGGCCGACTCTCGACCGCGAGTGGCGAGAGCGCTCACCGGCGGCAACGCGACGGCCGCGACCTCGTCCTGAGCTCCTCGGATGATGCGATCGCGGCTCACTGCACGAGCTCCTCGTCCGCGCGCGCGATGGTGATCTCACCGGCCGCCTCGAGCTCGCGTATCGAACGCAAGATCTGAGCCTGGGCTGCCTCCACCGTGGAGAGGCGGACCGGACCGAGGAGCTCGATCTCCTCGCTGAGGTCCTCTGCGGCCCGCTGTGAGATGTTCGCCTTGATCCGCTCGATGAGCTGTGCTGAGACGCCTTTGAGCGCGACCGCGAGATCCTTCGGTGAGACCTGCCGCAGAATCCGCTGCAGGGTACGATCGTCGAGCAGCATGATGTCTTCGAAGACGAACATCTGCTCACGGATGCGATCGGCGAGCTCGGGGTCGATCGCGTCGAGGTCGGAGAGGATGCGCCGCTCCGTGCTCTGGTCGACGTTGTTGAGGATCTCGACGACCGTCGCAAGGCCGCTCCGCAGAGCCACCGGACCCTGCTTCGTCAGGCCAGCGAGCTTGCGCTGGAGCACAGCGGCGGCCTGCTCGACCACGAGCGGATCGACTCGACTGAGCAGGGCGATCCGCCTCGCGACGTCCGCACGGGGCTCCTCCGGCATCGCGGCGAGCACCTGTGCAGCGAGGTCTGGGGGCACGTTGGCGAGGATGATCGCGACCGTCTGAGGGTGCTCGCTCGAGAGGAAGCTCACAAGCTGGAAGGGTTCGACGTGATCGAGGAACGCGAGCGGATTCGAGACGCTCTGTCCGGTGAACTGCGCGAGGATCTCGTCTGCCTCACGCTCTCCGAGTCGCGCCGCGAGGATCTCGCGAGCCGTCTCGATACCACCTTGGCCGACGGTGCGCAGCGCGATGACCGAGTCGACGAACTCCTCCATCACCTCGGTGATGGTCTCCTTGTCAAGGCTCGGCAGCTTCGCGATCTCGAGGGTCAACGACACAGCCTCAGCCTCGCTCATCTGGCGTAGGACTCGTCCAGCGAGCGCGGTGCCGAGCTGCACGAGCACGGCTGCCGCCTTCTGCGTGCCGGTCAGCTCAGCAGCGCGGCTCACCGGCGACCTCGAGCGTTCATCCACACCCTGAGGAGCTTGGCCACGTCTTCAGGTTGGTGGTCGATGTAGTCAAGGACGTCCTCGCCCAAGATGGGCTGGCTCTGAGGCAGGGCGACGGCCGGAAGCTCCTCGGTCGCGCCGTGCAGCTGCGACCCCTGGCTGGCGAGCGCGGGTTCGAGCTCTTCCGGGAAGAGGGGTTCGACCTCGGTTCGGGCCGAAGCGCGCGCCATGAGCGCGATCGCCCCGAGGGCCCCGAGGATGAGCAGGACGATCTTGCCGATGCTGACGAGCGAGCCAAGCAGCGACGAGGTCGATGCTGACGGCGTCGTGGCTGGTGCCGGGAACGGTACGGCGACGACCGAGAGGGTGTCACCTCGACTCGGAACGATCCCGGCTGCCGCTGCGACCACCTGACGTATCTTGCTGAGCGAGAGGCCCTTGACGTGCGAGTTCACCGCGACGGCGACGCTGAGCCGTTGGAGGACTCCCGGCGCCTGCTGGATCGTCTGGTTCACCTGGCCGATCGCGTACTGCGTGCTCGTCGAGGTCTGGTTGTAGTTCGAGACCTGGTTGCCGTTGGCCGCGATGCCCACCTGACCGAGCGTGCCACCTGGGATCGTCCCGTTACCGGTGAAGGTCTGGGTCTGGGTCTGGGTCTGGGTCGGCGTCGTGACTGGACGACCGTTTTGGGTCTGGATCGACTGCGTCTTCGTCGTCACCTGGCTCGTGCTCAGCGTCGCCGCGACCCGCACGTTGGCGTTGCCCGGCCCGACGATCGTGTCGAGCATGGACTGCAGCGACGCCTCGAGCGCCGAGTCAAAGGCCTGCTCCGACTGGGACCCCCCTTGGGCGTTGATGCCGAGGCCCGGCGCGGCGAGGACGTCGCCGTTCTGATCAGCGACCGTGACGTCGTTGGCGCTCATTCCCGGGATCGCGCTCGCGACGAGGTGCACGATCGCCTCGACCTGGGTGGGGGTGAGCTGGACGCCAGCGGCGAGCGTGACGATGACCGACGCGCTCGGCTGCGTGCTCTGGCCGATCGCAAAGGCGTCCTGGGGAGGCAGCGCGAGGGTCACCTGTGCTGATTGGATCCCGTTGATCGCCTCGATGGTCTGGGCGAGCTGGGCCTGCAGCGCAGCCTGGTAGTCCGCTTGCTGCGCGATCTGAGAGCTCGTGATTGACAGCCCATTGAGCGACGTGAGCCCGGCGGTCTGCGACGGCAATCCTGCTTCGGCGAGCGAGACCCGTTCGGCGTCGACGAGGTTCTGGGGCACGAGAATGGTCGTTCCTTGATTGGTGAGCTGGTAGGGGACGCCTGAAGCCTGGAGCTTGGCGGTGATCTGGCCAGCGTCCTGGGCCGAGAGCCCAGAGAAGAGCACGCCGTAGCTGGGCTGTG
>SIRY01000059.1 GCA_004366215.1 Actinomycetota bacterium
GCCTCTCCGCTGACTCCGTCGCGCCAAGCCTAGCACGCTACTCGGGTCGGGGACCGAGCAACGCAGTACCCAAACGCAGCAATGTTGCACCCTCGGTGGTTGCAACACGCCAATCTGCGCTCATCCCGAACGAGCGCTCAGGGAGACCGTACGCCTCGGCGAGCCCGGTGAGGGTCCGAAAGAACCTGCGCACCTCATCCTCGGGCCCTGGGAGCGCGACGCCCATCACCCCGCGCAAGCGGAGACCGAGCTCTCGCACCTGCTCGATGAGCGTCCCTGCCTCACGAGCGTCGACGCCGTTGCGCCCGGGCGGCGCCCCGGGTGGCGCGACCTGGACCAACACGTCGCCCGCGTAGCCCATGCTCGCGAGACGACGTGCCTCCTCGAGCCGAGCGAGCGACTCGACGACGTCTGCGACCCGGGCAACGGTCGCGATGCGGCGCGTCTGGAGCCGACCAATGAAGTGCCAGCGCACCGCCGCCTCGCCGAGCGCCTCGTGTTTCGACGCGAGCTCTTGGGCGTAGTTCTCACCGAGCAGGTCGCACCCCGCCTCGATGGCCGCACGCACCACCTCGATCGGGTGCGTCTTCGTGACGCACACGATGCGGGGCGGCGGCCCGGGCGCGAGCGACGCAAGCTCTCGCTCGATCGCCTGCCGCCGAGCGCGGATCGCGTCGACGAGGCTCACCCGCCCGGCCCCACGAGCAGCGCCTGACGCGCCGCACTCCGGTCACGGCGCCAGGAGTACCACCGACCGTCGTGCATCGTGCACCCACCAAGGTCGATGACCTCGTCCACGCCGCCTTCGCGGAGCTGGTCGATCACCGCCCTCGTCAGATCGAGCGCGTCGTCGACGAAGTAGCGCGCTCCGAGCCGCGCGCTGACCGCCTCGCGCGCTGGCCCTCGAAACTCGTAGCAGCACACGCGCGCGTGCGGCCCGATCACCGCGACGGCACCTTCGCCACCGAGCGCCCGGAGCGCGCTCGAGACGACCCCGCCGACGATGCCAGGCCACCCTGCGTGAATCACGACCGCATCCCCCGTCGCGGTCGCGACCGCGACGGGCACGCAGTCGGCTGTCCGGATGCCGACGACGAGCGCGTCCTCACGCCGGCGGACCAGCGCGTCGGCCGCGGCCGGACCACGCACGTAGCGCGCCTCAGCGACCGCTGAACCATGAACCTGATCGACCCACACCGCCGGCAGCTGCCACCCCAGCCGACGAGCGTCACGCCACTGAGCCGCCGCGTCACCGTCGGATCGCTCGGTCTGCACGACACGAAGCAACCCATCGAGCAGGGAGACCTCGAGCACAGTCCCCTCAGCGCAGGAAGAACGGGACGTCACCGTCGTCGTCGTCCGGTTCGGGATCCGGCTCGCGACGTGGCGTGAAGGTCAGCGGGGGTAGGTCAGCCTCATCGACCGTGCTCAGTCGACCGGCCGGCGTGTCGCTCCAAGCGTTGAAGCCCGCTGCGATCACCGTCACCTTCACCTGGTCCTCGAGGGTATCGTCGATGACCGATCCGAAGATGATGTTCGCCTCGTCCGAGGCCGAGGCCTGCACGATCTGGGCCGCCTGGGTCACCTCGAGGAGACCGAGGTCCTGGCCGCCGGCGATGTTGAGCAGGATGCCCTTGGCACCGTCGATCGACGCCTCGAGCAGCGGCGAGTTCATCGCCTGGCGCGCCGCGGTCTCTGCTCGACCCTCGCCGCTCGCCTGACCGATCCCCATGATCGCAGTGCCTGCCGAGCGCATGATCGTGCGCACATCCGCAAAGTCGGTGTTGATGATGCCCGGGGTCGTGATGAGGTCGGTGATGCCACGTACGCCCGAGAGCAAGATGTCGTCCGCCATCCGGAACGCCTGCACGAGCGAGGTCTTCTCGTTCGCGATGGTCAGCAGCCGATCGTTCGGTATGACGATGAGGGTGTCGACGTACTCCCGCAGCTTCGCGATGCCGGCCTCGGCCTGCTGGGCACGTCGACGCCCCTCGAAGGAGAAAGGGCGCGTCACGACGCCGATCGTGAGCGCACCGAGCCCGCGAGCGATCTCCGCGACGACCGGGGCTCCACCAGTGCCCGTGCCGCCGCCCTCTCCGGCGGTGATGAACACCATGTCAGCACCCTTGAGAGCCTCTTCGATCTCCTCTCGGTGCTCCTCGGCCGCCTGCCGACCCACCTCGGGGTCGGACCCGGCACCGAGTCCTCGCGTCAACTGGCGTCCGATGTCGAGCCGCACGTCTGCGTCGCTCATGAGCAGCGCCTGGGCGTCCGTGTTGATCGCAATGAACTCGACGCCTCGCAGACCCGCCTGGATCATGCGGTTGACGGCGTTGCCGCCTCCTCCTCCAACGCCGACCACCTTGATCAAGGCGATGTAGTTCGCCTGCGAATCCACCGCTGTCCTCCCCGCCACATCGTTGGCTGCTGCCCCTCCACGCTACAGCCCCACAGCCCGTGCGATGGCGATTCGGGCACCCAAGCTCTCAATCCGCGGGCTCGAGCGCGACGACGTCAGCTCCGAGGGCGAGCGCCGTCGAGTGCCGACCAACGACCGCGCGACAGAGCCCGAGCTCACCAGCGACCGCAGCGACCGAGGGTCCAAGCTCGCAGCGAGCCCCCTGACCGAACTCGACGAGCACGCCCCGACCCCCATCGACCACCGTGGCTCTCACGTGGCCGGCGGCAAGCCACCGAACGCTCGCGGCGGCGACGGCGCCCACCTCCTGCCCAGCGTGCGGCTCGCACCCGCCCCGCGTGCACAGCGTGATGCTGCTCGTCGGCGACCCGACTCCCCCTGCGGCCACGACCTCGCCCGTCGGCGCGAGGGCGAGCCTCGAGGTCAGGGCGACAACTCCAGGGCGCGGTGCGACCGTGACGAGGAGGGTGTGGGGCCAGATCCTCCCGACCGAGCGCACCACAACGACGTTCGCCCAGCTACCAAGGTCTGCCGGTGACACCGACACCCGCGAGAGCAGGGATGCGCCTGCCAGCGAGGCGCGAAGCCTCTGCGCGAGCGCCTGGCGGGCTAGGAGGGGCACCCCACGAACCTCCACCGCGCCGACGCGCAACCAGGGCCCGAAGACGCCGAGGCCACCGAGGGTGCCAAGGAGGCCTACGCCGACCGCTACGAGGCCACGGCGTCGTCGCGCGAGCCGGCGCCGCCGTCGTCGCGCCTCGTCGAGGTGCAGAATCCGACGAGCCTCACCTCCGGCTCGAGCCGCACGCCGAAGCGCTGCTCGACCTCCTCCTGCACGACGCTCAAGAGCGCGAAGACGTCGTCGGCCGAGCCCCCCGGATCTGCCTGGATGAAGTTCGCGTGCTTCGGCGACACCTGGGCGGTGCCGAGCCGTCGACCCCGAAGGCCGGCGGCGTCGATGAGCTTCGCGGCGGGAGCCTCCACGGGGTTCGTGAACACCGATCCCGCGTTCTGCCCTCCCGGCTGGTGTGCTCGACGCCACCGAACCACCTCCTTCATCGCCTGCTCTTCCGCCGCCCGCTCGCCCTGCCCGAGAGCGAGCGTCGCCCGGAGGACGACCTGCCACGGTTGCACGGCGCTGTGGCGGTACCCAAAGGCGAGCTCAGCTCTCGTCCACTCCTCGAGCACTCCTCGGTGAAGGTCGCCGATGAGCACCCGACGCACCGCTCCCGCCATGTCACCGCCGTGCCCGCCGGCGTTCATGCGCACAGCGCCTCCAACCGTCCCCGGCACCCCGACCGCCCAGGCAAAGCCCCTGCGACCGAGCGCAGCGAGGCGGCGAGCCGTCGTCGGCAGCGGTGCCCCCCCGCCGACGTCGACCTCGTCTGCCTCGAGCGGCTCGACGCCGCGAAAGCCCGGGCCGAGGTCGACGAGCAGCCCGTCGAAGCCGGCGTCAGCGACGAGCACGTTCGACCCGGCGCCGAGCACGAACACGACCAGTCCCGTCTCCCGCACGAGCTCTGCGACCGCCCCAACCTCGTCCGGCCGCTCGAGGGTGAGCCCGAAGCGGGCCCGACCCCCTACCCGGTACGTGGTCCGTGCGCCGAAGGGGACGTGCTCGGCCACGGCGAGGCCAAGCTCACGTGCGAGCTCGACGACGCTCGTCACCCCATGACCTCCTCGAGCTCGGCGTCGAGCGCGGTGACGTCGCCCGCCCCCAGCGTCAGCACGACGTCTCCTGGTCGGACGATCGCCGCGACCGCGGTCGCGAGCTGTGATCGATCTGGAGCCCAGTGCGCCCGGTCGCCAAGACGATCCCGCGCGCTGCGCCAGACGACCTCCGCGCTCACGCCCGGGATCGGCTCCTCGCCGGCGGGGTAGATCTCGGTGACGACCACCTCGTCGGCGTCCCAGAGCGCGCGCCCGAGCTCCACGCCGAGTAGCCGGGTGCGGCTGTAGCGGTGCGGTTGGAACACCGCGACCACCCTGCCAGCGTCGAGCTGGCGCGCAGCAGCGAGCGTCGCTGCGATCTCACGTGGCAGGTGCGCGTAGTCGTCGATGACGCGAACACCTGCGAGCTCGCGCTTGAGCTGGAAGCGGCGAGCCACGCCGACGTAGCGCCGGAGCGCCTGCGCTGTCGCCTCGAAGGGGACGCCGAGTGCGCTCGCGACAGCCACCGCTGCCGCGGCGTTGCGGACGTTGTGCAGCCCGAGGACCCCGAGCTCGACGCTGCCGAGGCGCCGATGGTCAAGGAAGCACTCGAAGGCGCTGCCCCGCGGCGTGAGGACCGGGTTTCGCACCTGCAGCCGCGCCGCCGGATCGACGCCGTAGGTGAGCGCGCCCTCTGGCGCGAGCAATCGAAGGTGCTCGTCGTCGACGCACACGACCGGGGGCGCCTCGCTGCTGGCCACGAACGCCGCGAAGGCTCGCTCGAGCGCCTCGAACGACCCGTAGTAGTCGAGGTGGTCGACGTCGAGGTTCGTCGCCACAGCGAGGTGTGGGCGCAGCGCGAGGAACGTACCGTCGCTCTCGTCAGCCTCGACCACGAAGATGTTGCCTGCTCCGGCGTGGCCCGACGCACCCGCCTCGTTGAGCTCGGCACCGATCACCCAGCTCGGTTCCAAGCCGGCCGCTTGGAGCACCCGGGCAACCATGGCCGTCGTCGTCGTCTTGCCGTGCGTACCTGAGATCGCGACGACGGCGGACTCCGCAGTGAGCGCGGCGAGCAGCTCGGCTCGTCGAAGGACTCGCAGCCCGAGCTCGTGAGCTCGGCGTAGCTCGACGTTGGTCGGCGGAATGGCGCTCGAGACGGCGACGACGTCTGCACCCTCGACGGCCTGAGGAGCGTGGCCGATCGTGACCCCGATGCCGAGCGCCTCGAGACGCTCGACGAACTGTCCGCGCTTGAGGTCGGAGCCCGTCACCTCGAAGCCTCGACCCTGGAGCACCGTAGCGAGGGCGCTCATCCCAGCTCCCCCGATGCCGATGAGGTGCACTCGCCGCGCTCCGCTCAGAGCAGTCAGGTCAACCACTGCGCCACCTCCTCGACGACTCGAGCTGCTGCGTCGCCCACACCGAGCGAGCGCGCGGCTGCTGCCATCGCTGCTCGCTCCGACTCGTGACCGAGCAGCTCTGTGATGGTCGCGGCTAACCGCGCCGAGAGCTGCGGCCCCTCCTCGACGACTCGAGCGGCGCCGCTGTGCTCGAAGAGCGCTGCGTTGCGCCGCTGGTGGTCCCCCGGCGCGCCAGGGAGGGGCACGAGGACGCTCGCCACCCCCGCCGCAGCGATCTCGGTGAGCGTCGACGACCCAGCTCGCGCGACGACGAGGTCGGCAGCGGCGATGGCGTCGACGAGGCTTGGGTCAAAGCCGACGAACGGCCGGTAGCGGCTGCTGGCCGCTGGGATGCTTGCCGGGAGGTTCTGCGCTCCAAGGTAGTGCAGCACGGTGACGCCACTCAAGACCCCACGCCCCTCAGCCTCCACGATCGCCTCGTTGAGGCGCTGTGCGCCGAGGGTGCCACTCGTCACGACGAGGACGAGCGCGTCACGGTCGATACCGAGCCGAGCACGTGCCTCCGCTCGGGAAGCAACCGAGCGAGCAGGTGGTCCGACGATGCGAGCTCGCGCGCGAACGAGGCGAGGGACCGGTGTCGGCCACGCGAGGAACACGCGCTCACACACGGGTGCGAGCAGGGCGTTAGCTCTGCCGAGCACCGCGTTCTGCTCGAGGATGGCGAGGTGAGCACCCCGCGCACGCGCCACGAGCAGGCTCGGCACCTCGTGCGCCCCCCCAAGCCCGAGAGCGAGGCGGGGCCGAGGAGCGCCACGGAGCAGGGCTCCGTTGCGAGCGAGCGCCCGCAGGTCGACTCGCCGGCCCGGACGAGGCAGGCCGCGCTCGGTGAGACAGAGTCGTTCGACGTCGCTCCCAGCGAGCACAGCGTCTTCGACCGGCCGGTCTCCTGTGATGAGCAGCACCCGCGCCAGCGACTTCGTCGCTTGGGCAAGCTCGAGCGCTCCGTGCACGTGGCCAGCAGTCCCTCCAGCGACGATCCACACCACCGGGGTGGTCACTCAGACCTCCTTGGCGAGTGTGCCGCGAGGCAGACGCCGAGCGCCATTGAGACAACGACGAGCGACGACCCGCCTTGGGAGACGAACGGTAGCGGCACCCCTGTGACGGGGAGGAGGCCGACGACCGCACCGAGGTTCAGGATCGACTGGGCTGCGAACCACACAGCCGTGAGCGCCGTGACGACGTGCGAGGACGGCTGGCCAGCGCGCTCGGCGAGCACGAGCAGCCCGAGGATGAGCCCACCGAGCGCTGCGACGACGCCGATCGCACCGACGACACCGAAGTCCTGCACCACGAGCGTCATGACGAAGTCCGTCACTGCGTTCGGGACGTAGCCCCAGTTCGCAAGGCCCGCGCCGAGACCTGATCCGGTGACGTGCGCCGAGGCGAACGCGGCGAGGGCCTGCACCTCTTGGTACGCGAGGCTCTCCCGGAACTGCCACGGGTGCAGGAAGGACAGGAGGCGCGCGCGACGGTACGGAGATGAGAGGGCCCCTGCGACGACGACCACCGCCGCAGCTGCGGTGACGGTGACCCACTGACGCCAGGGCACCCGGGCGAGCACGAGCGCACCGAGCCCGATCGCGCCGACCACGAGCGCCGTGCCCATGTCCGGCTCGACGAAGATGGCACCGGCGACGATCGCGGTGACGACGAGCACTGGGCCGGCGACGTGGGTTCGCGGGCGGGTCGTGGTGACCCGTGCGAGGTAGAGGACGAGGGCGAGCTTTGCGAACTCCGAGGGCTGCAGCTGAAAGGGACCGACCACGAGCCAGCGCGAGGCACCTCCCACGGTTGTGCCAACGCCGGGCAGCATGACGACGGCGAGGAAGAGCAACGCCCCGCCGAGCAGCACCGGCGCGGCTACGAGCACCCGCTCGAGGCCCAAGCGCCGCACGACCACGTGGGCGATGACACCCGAGCCCCCCGCGATCGCGAGCCAGAGCAGCTCGTGCGCCGCGACGCCGACCGGCGAGCGTCCAGCCGCAACGGCGGCCTCCACCGTCGCGGCGAGGCCGACGAGCGACCCCACGACGGCGAGTCCTCCCGCCAAGATGACGAGGGTGCCCGAGGCGCCCCGGTTGCGCCGACGGCGCTGGCGCAGCATCGTCGTCATTCCCTGTGTCCTCCGAGCTCACGCACGCAGCGAGCAAAGTCGTCGCCGCGAGCCGCGAAGTCCTCGTACCAGTCCCACGAGGTGGCGCCGGGGGCAAGGAGCACGACGCTGCCTGGTCGCGCAACCGCGCTGGCGAGCGACACCGCCTCTGCCATCGAGTCTGCGCGGTAGACCGTAGGCACGAGGTCGGCGAGCGCGCTCACGACGAGCGGAGCCGCCTCGCCGATCGCGATCAGCCCCTCGAGCCGTTCAGCCACCGACCGAAGCAGCTCGAATCCCGTCCCCTTCGTGCGCCCACCTGCGATGAGCACGACCCGTGGGTAGCTCCGGATCGCTGCCACAGCAGCCTCAGGCGTCGTCGCCTTCGAGTCGTCGACGTAGCGGACGCCGTCGCGCTCGGCGACGAGCTCGAGTCGGTGTGGCAGGCCTCGGAAGGCGAGCGCCGCGCGACGGGCCTCGTCGAGGTTGGCCCCGCTCGCCTCAGCGAGCGCCCACGCGGCGAGCACGTTGAGCACCTCGTGCTCGGCTCGGCGCGCGAGCTCGTCGACGGCGCACAGCGCTCGACCCTCCGGACCAATGAGCACCCCCTCGTCGACGCGGTAGTCAGCGCCACGGCCCAGGCCGAACGTACGGACCTCGACGCCGAAGGGCACCGCGATCGCGTCGAGGACCGGGTCGTCGAGGAGGCGGACGTAGGTGTCGCCGGGCCGAAGGCGCGCGACGAGCAGGCCCTTTGCGTCTCGGTACGCATCGAAGCTGCCGTGGTAGTCGAGGTGGTTGGGCGTGATGTTGAGCACACCGGCGACCGGGGCTCGAAAGGTCTCGGTCCACACCAGCTGGAACGACGACACCTCGACGACGAGGCGCGAGAGCGGCTCGGTCGCGACGTCGCACAGGGCAGTGCCAAGGTTGCCGACCGCGCGCACGCCGGAGCCGAGCATGGCCGCCGTGAGCGTCGCGACGGTCGACTTGCCGTTCGTCCCGGTCACCGCGGTGATCGGTGTCGTCGTGAGTCGGTAGCCGAGTTCGAGCTCACCGACGATCGGCCCCTTGAGCCCGAGCGCGGCCACACGAGCCGGTCGGATACCCGGCGAGACGACGCTGAGCGCGAAGCGGGACCCCGCGACGTCCTCAGGGCGCACGACCCTGTAGCCACGAATCCGCAGACGGTTTCGCACCTCGTCGCTGTCGTCAGCGAGTACCACGGTTGCGCCCAGCGCCTCGAGCGCCCGCGCCGCAGCGAGCCCTGAGACGCTCGCCCCGAGCACGAGCGCACGCTCGCCGCGAACGAGAGCTAAGACGTCGTCGCGACTCACCGCACCCCTCCGCGAGAGAGGAAGTCCGCGTAGAAGACGCCGACCGCGAGCGCCGTACACACCCCCGCGACGATCCAGAACCGGATGAGGACGGTGGTCTCCGGCCAGCCGGCCAGCTCGAAGTGGTGGTGGATCGGCGACATGCGCAGGACGCGTCGGTGCCACACCCGGAAGCTAAAGACCTGCGCCACCACCGAGAGGGTCTCGACGACGAAGAGCCCCCCGAGGAGTACGAGCAGGATGTCGACGTGCAGGAGGAGTGCGAGCCCCCCGAGGGCTGAACCAAGGCCGAGCGAACCGACGTCGCCCATGAAGATGCGGGCGGGCGGCGCATTCCACCAGAGGAAGCCGGTGAGCGCGCCCGTCAGCGCCATCGCGAAGACCGCGCGGACGAGGCCGTCCGGCACGTGGTAGAGCGACGTGTGACGGAACATCCAGTACGCCATGAGCGCGAGCGCACCGAAGGCTAGGATCCCAGCTCCAGCCGCCAGGCCGTCGAGACCGTCGGTCAGGTTCACCGCGTTCGACGAGCCGACGACGACGATCACCGCGACGACGATCCACCCCACCGAGCCGAGATCGACCCCGGCGCCACCGACGCGCACGACGCTGATCTCGCTCGGCACGCCCACCCACCAGTGAGCGGCGACGGCGAAGCCGACGGCAACCGCGACCTGGAGCGAGAACTTGCCCGCCTTCGTCAAGCCGAGGGAGCGACGGTTGCGCACCTTGAGGAGGTCGTCGATGAGGCCGATGAGGCTCGAGGCGACCGTGAGGCCAGCGAGCGCGACGCCTCCTCGGCTCAGCGAGACGCCGAGGTGGAGGTGGGCGACGCCCCACCCCGCGACCGCGCCGAGCACGATGGCGACCCCACCCATCGTGGGGGTGCCGGCCTTGACGAGGTGTCGGCTCGGGCCGTCTTCTCGCACCTGCTGACCGACCCCTCGAGCGCGTTGTCGATCGATGAGCCACGGGGTCCCAACCACCGCGACGACGAGGGCCACGAGCGCGCCGGCGAGGACGGCGATCACGCGAGGAGACTCCCTGTGTCACCGAACGCCTCGGTCACCACCTCGAAGTCGTCGAAGGGCGTCGCGACGCCGTCGATGACCTGCACTCGCTCGTGTCCCTTGCCCGCGACGACGAGGACGTCGCCTGGTCGCAGCGTCGCGATCGCCTCCTCGATCGCCTGGCGACGGTCGAGGATGACGCGGGCCCGCGAGGGCTCCCGAAACCCGGCCATGATCTGGGCTGCGATCGCGGCAGGGTCCTCGCTGCGCGGGTTGTCGCTCGTCACGACCACGACGTCGGCGAGCCGCTCTGCAACCGCTCCCATGAGCGGTCGCTTGGCTTGGTCGCGCTCACCGCCGGCACCAAAGACGACGAGCAGGCGACCCCGAGGCCCGACGAGGAGCCGTGCGGTGCGCAGCACAGCCTCGAGCGCGTCTGGGGAGTGGGCGTAGTCGATGACGACGAGACCCTTCGGGCCGAGGATGCGCTGCATCCGCCCCCGAGGACTCTCGACCTCTCCGAGCACTTCGGCGATGGCGCCGGCGTCGAAGCCCACCTGCTCGAGGACTGTGATCGCGAGCAGCAGGTTCATGAGGTTGTGCTCACCGACGAGGCGCGACCGATACCGGCGCCCTGAGCGACGGAACCGGATGCCCGCGGCGTCGAGCTCGACGTCGTAGAGCGTTCGGCGGCTGACGGCGACGGAGGGGATGCGCAGCTCAGAGATAAGTCGCGCTCCCCACGCGTCGTCGACGTTGACGACGGCGAGGCCCGCTCGATCCGGTTCGAACAACCTCGCCTTGGCCCGATAGTACGCCTCCATCGTGCCGTGGAAGTCGAGGTGGTCCTGCGAGAGGTTCGTGAACACGCCCACGCGGACCCGCAGACCCGCGATGCGCTCCATCGCGATCGCGATCGACGACACCTCCATCGCGACCCACCGACGTCCGTCGTCGCGGAACTGTGCGAGCCTCCTCGCGAGCTCAGGAGCCTCAGGTGTCGTCAGGCGCCCCCAGAGCGTGCCGAGGACGCCGACCCCCTCACCGAGCCGTTCGAGCAGCTGCGACGTGACCGACACCGTCGTCGTCTTGCCGTTCGTCCCCGTCACACCGATGACGCTGAGCGTCTGGGAGGGATCGCCGAAGATGCGATGTGCGATCAGGCCGACGCCCCGACGCAGGTGCTGGAGCGGGACGACGAGCTGACTGACCGCGATGGGCTCCGGGTGGTCAGCAACGAGGAGCGCAGCTGCTCCTCGCGCGACCGCCTCCGCCGCGAAGCGGCGGCCATCGACACGGCTTCCCGGTAAGCCAGCGAACAGGTCTCCGGGGTGCACCTCGCGGTGATCGATCGCGATCCCCTCGACCCGGACCGACCCAGGTCCGTGGATCGTAGCCTCTGGGAGCATAGCCCCTAGGGATGCGAGCGTAACGCCCCCCTCAGGACCCACTGCGCCGTCTCCCATTCCCGTCGAACTCGCATCATGGTAGCCAACGAACGTCGGCGCCGCTCTCACTGGAGGACTCCGGCGCCCGGATGCGTCGCGAGCGTGGTCAAGAGCGACGAGGTCACCCGGCCGCTCGGCGTGATGCCGTAGCGCGTGAGCGCCGCTCGCATGATGCGAGAGAAGACCGGCGCAGCCGTCATCCCCCCGTAGATCGGCTCCGGCTGGTCGATCATGACGATCGCGGTGAGCACCGGATGGCTGGCCGGCACCATGCCCACGAAGGTCCCCCAGTAGGCCCCCGGCTCGTAGCCGTGCGCGTCGAGGTAGGGCTTCTGGGACGTCCCCGTCTTGCCGGCGACGCCGTAGCCGGGGATCGCGGCCGCGGGCGCGGTCGCGTTCGCATCGGTCACGTGAGAGAAGAGGCTGAGCAGCTCAGCAGCGACACGAGCCGGCATGACGCGGTGGGCCGGCGGCGCGGGTGCAGGCTTGAGCACCCCGTCCTGGTTCACCGTGCCTGCGACGAGCGTCGGCTGCACCATCACCCCGCCGTTGGCCACCGCGGTGTAGGAGTCCAGTACCTCAAGTGGGGTGACGAGCTGATCTTGGCCGATCGGCGTCGAGCCGATCGCCGTCGGCGACCAGGTCGCTGGTGGCTTGAGGTAGCCCGCCGTCGCTCCGGGAAAGCTCAGTCCACTCGAGACACCCCAGCCGAGGCGCCGAAACGAGGCGTAGAGGCGCGCGGGGCCGAGCCGCTCGGCGATCTCGATGGTGCCGATGTTCGAGCTCTGGGCGAGGATCTGGCTCATCGAGAGCACTTCAGGTGGGTGAGCCTCGGCGTCGTGGAACACGGTCCCGTCGATCACGAGCTGGCTTGGGACGAACTCGGTCGAGGACGGGGTCACGAGTCCGTCCTCGAGCGCCGCCGCGAAGGTGGCGATCTTGGCCACCGACCCCGGCTCGTACGCGTACGACACCGCCTGCTCGAGCCAGCTCTGGGTCGGTAGCGCGCGCGGCACGCCGACGGGCTGGCTACCGTAGACCGTTGGCGTGCCCGGCAGGGGCGGCGCAGTGAGCGAAGCCATCGCGAGGACCTGGCCGCTGTGAGGATTCATCACGACCGCAGTGCCACCGACGGCCCGAGAACGCACGATCTCGCTCGCGAGTGCCTGCTCGACGTCGCTCTGGAGCACCGGGTCGATGGTGAGCTCGAGGCTCGTTCCTGGACGTGCAGGCTGCTCGGCCACGAGGCCCCCTGGGACCGGCGCTCCTTGCGCGGTGACGCGCACCACCTCCCACCCGGGTCGGCCAGCGAGGAGGTCCTGGTACTGGTACTCGAGCCCGAACGCACCCGCCCCGGACGCGTCCAGCCGACCGATGAGCGGCTCGGCGAGGTCGCCGAGCGGGTAGACCCTGATCTGCGTCGGCTCTACCGTGATGCCCGGCAGCGCCCCTCCCAGGGCGAGCTGCTCGATCTGTCCTCCGACGTCGAGAGGAGCGGCCTGGTCGACGACGCTGTAGCCACCTCTGACGCGTAGCGCCGCCTCGACCCCTCCACGCGGCAGGTGGAGGAGCTCCGCGAGCCGCGTGGCTTCTGGAGCGACGTCGGTGATCTGGTAGGGGTCGGCGATGATCGCGTCGCGCGCGACCGAGGTCGCAAAGACCGCCCCGTTGCGTGCGTAGATCGTGCCACGCAGGGCCGGCAGCGTGATGCGCTCCTCGCTCTCGAGGCTCCCAAGTGCCCCGTAGCGCGCGAGGGGCTCTGCCGTGAGGTGGATGAGCTGCCCCACGACGCTGCCGAGCGCGAGCATCGTCGCTGCAGCGATGAGCCGTGTCGGTCTAGCCACGCGCCACCGTCCCGGCAGGAAGCGGCCCTTGCCCCCCCGGCGTCGTACCGAGGCTGCTCACCGGCGTCGGCGCGCCCTGGCCTGACACGAGCTCCTCCCACGTCGGCTCGATGAAGCCGTGAGCAGCGGCGACGGCACGCACGTGCCAGGGGGCATTGACCGTGCTGAGACGCCACAGGAGGTCGTTGTGACGCACCTCGGCTGCTTCGAGCGCTGCCTGAGCAGCGCGGACCTCGAGGGCGAGACGCTCTGCCACCACTCGGGCGCCGATGACACCGAGCGCAGCGATCAGCGCCAGCACGACGCCGAGCCTTCGCCACCGAACCCGCCAGGTGCGGCGTGGACGATCGACGAGCCTCAGGTACGGTCGCGCCTCAGCACGCTCAGGTGAGGCACTCACTACGAGGGCACTGCGAGCCACCGTCGCACCTCCTCTCGCCACGCTCGTGCCAGGTCACCGTCTCGACGTTTGCGGGCGGCACGGAGTCGCGCACTGCGTGCCCGCGGGTTCGCCGCCACCTCGTCGGCCCGCGGGCGGAGCGCCTTGGGGTGGTGGCGCACGAGGATGGGATCCCACTCTCCGCGAGGGACCCTCGCTGGAAGGCCACCGCGCTCAGCGAGCGCGACGAAGCGCTTGACGGTGCGATCCTCGAGCGAGTGGTACGCGAGCACGACGAGGCTCCCCCCGCACTCGAGGGCATCGACCGCGAGAGGCAGCAACGTCACGAGCTCGCTGAGCTCGTCGTTGACGGCAAGTCGCAGCGCCTGGAAGACGAGCGTCGCTGGGTGGTGGGCACGGCGGCGCGCCCGCTCAGGCGTCGCTCGCTCGACGACCGCGGCGAGCTCGGCGGTCGTCGCGATCGGGCCCGCTGCCTTGATGGCGCGGGCGAGTCGACCTGCGAGCGGGCCGAGCTCTCCGACGCGCAGGAGGCGTTCGAGCTGACCCTCGTCGAGCTCTGCGAGGAGCTCCCACGCTGGGCGCCCACTGCTTGGATCCATGCGCATGTCGAGCGGACCGGCCTTCGAGAACGAGAAACCACGATCTGGGTGATCGAGCTGCAGTGAGGAGACCCCAAGGTCAGCGAGGACGCCGCCAACACGACGACCACCGAGCACGTCGGCCAACGCAGAGAATCGCGCGTGGTGCAGCTCGACCCGCGGTCCGAAGCGCTCGAGACGCTCTCGCGCCAGCGCGAGAGCCTGCGCGTCACGATCGAGGGCGATGACGAGCTCCGCCCCCGAGTCGAGTAGCGCCTGCGTGTGGCCGCCAAGCCCCACCGTCACGTCGACCAGCACCTGCCCCTGGGGCGCCATGGCCTCGACGACCTCACGAAGCATGACGGGGCGGTGCAGCTCACTCCCCACGCCGACCCTCCTGTTGGTAGGCGTCCCACGTCGCCGGGTCCCACAGCTCCACGGTGCCAAAGGCGCCGTGGACGAGGACGTCGTGGTCAAGGTGTGCAAGCTCCCGGTGCGAGGCGGGCAGCATGAGCCGGCCGAGCCGGTCGATCTCGAGTTCGAACGCTTGGCGCGCCCACGCACGGAGGCGCCGGCGCTCGAGTGGGTCTGCCCAGTCCTCAGCACGAACCCCGCCGACGAAGGCCTCGAAGTCGTCGACGCGCCACACGACGAGGCAGGGATCCTCAAACTGCGACGGCGTGAGGTAGCAACGCTCGCCGAAGGCGCCACGAAACCTCGCAGGCAGCGTGAGGCGCCCCTTCGCGTCGAGCGCGTGGGTAAAGGCGCCGAAGAACCGACCCGCCGGTTCACCGAGCTGCCACACCCCCTCGTCGCCTCCTCGCTCTCCGCCTCGAGCGCCCAACCCTTCCATCGGCGCCCACGGCGCCCCACTTTAGCCCACGCACCCCCACCACCGCCGAAAACCGGCGCGAGACGGACCGTCGCAGGCCCCCACCGCGCCGTGTCCGAGGAGCGCAGCGAGGCGGAGACGTCTCGTTCCCTGGCGGTGAGACCCTGAGAGGTGGAGCGTGTGGTCGGCGTACTAGCGCGCGAGGATCGCGCTCGTCAGCGCAGCGAGCGCGTCGGCACGCTCGACACCGAGCTCGCGTAGGCCGCAGGCGGCGATCGAGCCATCGGCGCTCACGCGCAGCGCGTCTCCGAGGAGAGCCTGCTCGTTGTCGAGGAGGACGGCGAGCTGCAGCATGACGCCGTCCCGCCGCCGACGCTGGGCAAGGCCTGCGACCTTTCGGCCAGCGACTCCCACTTCGCCCCACCCCCAACCCGCAAAGCACACGAGCTGCGACAGCGGCGTCGGTATCAGACGCTCCCGCACGACGGCGACCTCGGCGACCCCGAGGGCGCCGAGCGCCTCAGCGACCGCGTCGCCGAGCCAGAGGAACGAGCGGCCAAGGTGGGTGTCGACGAGCGGATCGCCCGCGGGGAGGTAGCAGTGGATCCAGACCTGAGCACCAGGCGCCACCACGACGGCGCCGCCACCAGAGCCTCGCTGCGCGGTGCGAAGCCCTCGCCGCGCGAACGCGTCGAGCTCAAACGCCTCACGCGAGGTCGTCGAGCCGAAGACGACGGTCGGAGCGTCCGGCTCTGCGACGAGGAGCCACCGCTGCGACCGTTCGCGAGGCCACCACGCGTGGATGACCTCGGCAGGCGCCCGCACTCGCAGCGTGCGCCACCTCGTCGGTGCCGGCCTCACGAGAGCGAGCTTACGAGCTCGATCGCGACCCGAGGGCTCCTGGCCACCGAGGTCCTAGCATGGGTGCCCGTTGAAGCCGGGGAGGCCCAGGAGACGTGGAAGCGTACGTGCTCATCCAGACGGAGATCGGCCAGGTCACAAGCGTCCTCGCGGAGCTACGCAAGGTGGGGGTGGT
>ML178753.1:0-600 GCA_004366215.1 Actinomycetota bacterium
CGTGCGTCCGTGCCGCTCGAGTCGGCTGCTCCACGTCGCCCAGTCCAGTAGAGGACACTCAGGGCAGGCAGCAAGCGCTCGTCGCAGCGTGCACCGCGGCTCCGAGGCCTTTGGCGCGCACCCTCCAGCGCGAGGACGTCCACGGCGGAGGTGCTCGGTAGGGGAGTACGGTCGGATCCCCGTCGAGCGGGGTAGGCGAGGGCAGCAACGCGGGCGCTCGACGAGCGGTGCAACTCAGCAGCGTCGTTGACGCCGGGGGCCCTCGAGCCGTCGGCTACGTGCCGCGACGTGGCTGGGCGAGGCGTGTGCTCGGCGACGGCCGAGCCCGCCGCGCGGAGCTGTCGCGACTCGCGGACGGGGTCCCTCGCTCGCATCCACGAACCGACGCTGCGCTCTCGGCAAGGCTCGACCCCTCGCCGCCGGTGCCACCGCCTGCGAGCCTCAGAGCGAGCCGGGTATCGGGCTCGCGCGGTGCGGCCCGGGCCGCGCGCCTGCCGTGCGGCCCTCGAGGCGCTCAGGTGGCTTCCCGAGCGAGCGCGGCCGCGCCGGACGAACGACTCACGCGCGAGCGCACCGGCTTGGGGCCTCGGCTACGACGAC
>ML178753.1:610-2555 GCA_004366215.1 Actinomycetota bacterium
GGGAGGGATTTGAACCCTCGGACCCACTTGCGCGGGTCAACTCATTAGCAGTGAGTCCCATTCGGCCGCTCTGGCACCTCTCCTCGCGCCCCACTGTAGTCGACGCGCCCTCATCCGCGTCGAGGAGCGCAAGCGTCGACGAGCGCCACGGCTCGCGGTCGGGGCTCGCCGCATCGCACTCGGGAGCGCGGCGGCTGCTGGTCTCACGACGGCGTAGGCTCCACCTTGTGCTCATCGTCGTTCCCTCGATGCTGCGTCGGCTCCGCGAGCTCCTACCAGAGGCTCCGATCGCGGTGTGGGACGCTACTGAGGCGCCATTCCCAGACCAGCCCGAGACGACGTTCTTTGTCCCTGGCTACATGAGTAGTGCGGCTGCACTCCAAGCCATCGCTTCGATGCCAAACCTCGAGGTGCTCCAGCTCCTCACCGCCGGCGTCGACCGCTTCGTCGACGCCCTACCACAGGGTGTCACCCTCTGCAACGCTCGGGGGGTGCACGACGACGCAACCGCGGAGCTCGCCGTAGCTCTCCTCCTCGCCTCTGTCCGCGGACTCCCGGAGTTCGGTCGAGCGCAGCTCGAAGGGAGCTGGCAGCCCGCCGTCTGGGCGACACTGCGCGACCAGCGCGTCGGCATCCTCGGCTACGGCGCGATCGGTCGAGCCATCGAGGCTCGACTCCTGCCTTTTGGGGTCGAGGTGGTGCGCGGCGCACGAACACCCCGCTACCACCCGGATGTGCTCGACTTCGTCGAGTTCGTCGAGCTCGTGCCCTCCCTCTCAGCCCTCATCATCGCTGTACCGCTCACGCCGCAAACCCACCACCTCGTCGATGCGCGATTCCTCGCACGGCTTCGCGACGGTGCTCTCGTCGTCAACGTCGCGCGGGGACCGATCGTCGACACCACAGCCTTGGTTGCAGAGCTCGCGAGCGGCCGCCTCCGAGCGGCTCTCGACGTGACTGACCCTGAGCCGCTCCCCCGCGAGCACCCGCTGTGGCGCCTGCCGAACGTGCTCATTACCCCGCACGTCGGTGGCAACGTCCGGGGGCTCGAGCAGCGCGCCCTCGCTCTCGTCGCCCGCAACGTCCGTCGCTACGTCGCTGGCGAGCCGCTCATCAACGTGGTCACCGGCTCCTACTGAGCGCGCTGAGCCCGGCTCGACCCGCCTCCGCTGCGACCACGCGCGAGAAAGGGACGTAAGTCCCACGAAAATTCGACGAATGGCCCTTGCTGATGTACCCTTATCGGTATCGGACAACCTTCACTGGGTCGAGGAGGGGATATGACCAGCACGAAGGCACTGCACCACAAGGTGGTGATCGTCGGAGGGGGGTCAGCAGGAATCACCGTGGCGGCGAGGCTCCGCAGGGCGGGCGAGACCGACGTCGCGATCATCGAGCCCTCTGAAAACCACTACTACCAGCCCCTGTGGACGGTCGTCGGTGGCGGTCTCGCGAAAGCGAGCGAGACGGCCCCTGTGGACGGTCGTCGGTGGCGGTCTCGCGAAAGCGAGCGAGACGGTGCGTTCGGAAGCGTCGGTGATGCCACGGGGTGTCAAGTGGATTCGAGACCGCGTCGTCACCATCGACCCCGAGCAGCAGCGGGTGACGACGGCCGAGGACATCTCGGTGACCTACGACTACCTCGTGGTCTGCCCGGGGATTCAGCTCGACTGGGGCCGAGTTCCTGGCCTGACGGAGGCGATCGGTCACGACGGCGTCTCAAGCAACTACACCTTCGAGCTTGCCCCGCGCACGTGGGACTTCATTCGCTCGCTTCGATCAGGAACTGCGGTCTTCACCATGCCCTCGGGCCCGATCAAGTGCGCGGGCGCGCCGCAGAAGATCGCGTACCTCGCTTCAGACTACTGGCGCATCGAGGGCGTGCTGAGCAAGATCCGGGTTATCCTCGTGCTGCCTGGGGCTGCGATGTTTGGCGTGCCCGTCT
>SIRY01000062.1 GCA_004366215.1 Actinomycetota bacterium
CGCCGCCGGATCACGACGTCTGCGACGTGCCAGCTGAGACGCCGCCGCCGGCGCCCGTCGGCCCGCTCATCGTCTGTCGCGTAGCGTCGACTCGCGTCGTGCTTCCCGAGCCGTTCGCGCGCATCACGTTGGTCCCGGTCGAGCCGGGCTACGACGGCAACCTCGAGATCCCAGTCGGCATCGAGCAGGCTCGAGCGCTCGAGCTCGTTCGGCTCGGCTACGAGGCGCCACGGCCCCTCGCCATGCAGCTGGCGTCGGCGATGATCCACGCGCTCGGTAGCTCGGTGCTGCGCTCGGTAATCCGTGCGACGTCCGCGGCCGATGTCCTAGCGGCAACCGTGGAGCTCCAGCACGGGGCGAGCGAGCGCCACGCTTTCGATGCACGCCCCTCTGACGCCATCATGCTCTGTCTGCTCGAGCCTGTCGCAGCCCCGATCCTCGTCGAGGAGTCATTCCTTAGCGGCTCGCGTCCCAGTCAAGACCGAGATCAAGCTGCGGCGCCGAGGGAGTGATCCACCCGACGGCGAGGAAGTCGACTCCGGTGAGCGCGACCGGTCGGAGCTGTCCCGGCCGTAGGCGCCCTGAGGCTTCGAGCTTGGCGCGCCCGCGGGTGTGCGCGACCGCACGACGCAGGTCGTCGAGGGTGAAGTTGTCGAGCAAGACGAGCTCGACGCCGAGGCTGAGGGCCTCGTCGAGCTGGTCGAGCGTGTCGACCTCGACCTCGATCGGCAACCTTGGGTACCTGGTGCGAGCGCGCTCGACGAGCGTCGCCATCGGCGCGCAGGCGAGGTGGTTGTCCTTGACGAGGATGGCGTCGTCGAGACGAAGGCGGTGGTTGTGGCCTCCCCCTGCAACGACCGCAGCTTTCTCGAGGTCCCGAAGACCTGGTGTCGTCTTGCGGGTATCACGGAGGATGGCAGCGGTACCCGCGAGCTCTCGGACCGCGGCGGCCGTCGCGGTCGCGACGCCGCTTAGGTGGCAGAGGAAGTTGAGCAACGTACGTTCGGCGGCGAGGAGGAGCCGCGCCGACCCAGCGAGGTGTGCGACGACTGTGCCGGGACGGAGGCGCGCGCCGTCGCGACGCTCGAGCACGACCTCGTACTCACCCGTCCCGAGGCGGCGCGTCGCCGCACGCAAGACGTCGTCGATGAGCGCGCTGCCAGCGAGGATACCGTCGTCACGGGCGACGAGGTCGAGGCGAACACACCGGTCCGGAAGGAGGGCGCCGGTGAGGTCTCCCGAGACGCCAAGGTCCTCGTCGAGCGCGAGCTCCACGAGCCGCTCGACGAGCCTGGTGGAGACGGCTGACGTCACGAGCGGCACTCCCGTCGCGGAGCACCGTCGGCCCGCACGACGACCGCGTAGCACGGGTCCTCGGCGACAGCGTCCGCTCGAACGTGCGCACCGACGGTGCCACGTCGCGCCTGTGCAGCGCGTAGCATCGCCGTGAGGAGCCAGGTGGCGGCCTGGGCCTGAGCCGTGCGAGGGTGTGTGCCTTGCGGCCGGGGCGCGCGTTCGAGGTCGTCGAGTGCGCGCTCGAGGGTCGCACCGTCTCGCACCGGTCCAAGCGCGAGCGTGGCGGCGTCGCGGTGGGTCGTCCTCAGCGATGGCGCGCGCGACCCGCCGGCCCATCACGACAGCCTCGAGGAGCGAGTTGGAGGCCAAGCGGTTCGCACCGTGCAGGCCGGTCGCCGCGCACTCTCCGACCGCCCAGAGTCCGCGGACTCCCGTTCGCCCCCACGCATCGGTCGCGACGCCCCCCATGGTGTAGTGCGCAGCTGGTCGCACTGGAACCAGCTCAGCGCCGGGATCGAGGCCGAGTCGCCGTGCGGCCCTCACGAAGCTTGGGAAGTCACGGGCGAGCCGGAGACCGAGGTGACGAGCGTCGAGGTAGACCGGTCGAGGCCAGGTCGCGATGTGACGTGCGAGGGCGTCGCGCGTCGTGAGCTCTCCCATCGCGAGGTCCTCGCAGATGCGCTCGCCGGTGTCGTCGACGAGTCGTGCGCCAGCCCCTCGGAGCGCTTCAGTGGCGAGGGGAAGCGGAGAAGACGGCGTGGCGATCGCGGTCGGGTGGAACTGTACGAACTCAAGGTCGACGAGTCGCGCTCCTGCCCACGCGGCCGCCGCGACGCCGACGCCCACGTTGGTTCGAGGGCAGGTGTGGTCTGCGAAGAGTCCGCCCGCCCCGCCGGTCGCGAGGACGACGTGGCGCGCACGGTGCAGCTCGAGGTCTCCGGAGCCGGGGTCGATCCACGCGCCGACCACGCCGTTGTCGTCGCGTGCGACCCAGGCCAGTCGACCCACGAGTCGGTCGAAGGCACGGGCGTGTCGCGCTACGGCCCTCATGATGGCTGCACCGGTCCGGTCGCCTGCTGCGTGGCGCACACGTGCTCGTCTGTGGCCAGCTTCGAGCGCGCAGTCGTCGCTGAAGCTGACCCCCAGCGTCGTGAGCCACGCCAGCGCATCCGGTCCCTCGGCGATGATGGCTCGAGCGACCGCCTGATCCACGAGGCCCGCCCCAGCCTGCAACGTGTCAGCGAGGTGCAGCTCGACGTCTTCGGCGTCGAGCGCTACGGCGATGCCCCCCCGAGCCCAGGAGCTTGCTGGTGACGCGCCGGGTGGTGTGAGGAGCCGAACCCGGAGCCCTCGGGGGAGCGAGAGCAGCACGCTGAGTGCGCTCAGGCCACCCCCGACGACAAGGACGTCGTCGAGTGGCCGGCTCACCACGGTCGTCTCGCGGGATCCAGCATCGCGAGCAGGCTCTTGCGAGCTGCCGCCGAGGTCGTAGGGTCGACGTCGACCGCGCCCCACCCGTCCTCGAGCGCGGCCCTGAGGAGCGTCGGGGTGACGCGGTGCATGTAGGTACAGACGGCAGAGCGCGCGAGGGGTTCGAAGCGCCGTCCCTGGTGCCGACGGAGCTGGTGGAGCACGCCCGTCTCGGTTGCAACGATGACGCGGGAGTGGGTCTCCGTCGATGCAGCCTGCACCATCTGCGTCGTCGAGAGGAGTCGGACCCGGCGCGACCAGGGCTCATCGACGAGGAGTGCACTCGTCGTGCAGCCGCACTCTGGGTGCACGTAGACGACCGCATCGGGGTCGTCGTGCAGGACTCGCTCGAGGAGAGCGGGCTCGAGCGCCGCGTGGACGTGGCACTCGCCGTGCCAGACGAGCATCTGTGCGCGACGGAGCGTGCGCTTGATCCATGTGCCGAGGAAGACGTCAGGAAGGAACAGTACGGTTCGATCGGTCGGGATGGACCCCACGATCTCGAGGGCGTTCGCGCTCGTGACGCAGACGTCGGCGAGCGCCTTGACGGCCGCCGAGGTGTTGACGTAGGCGACGACGATGGCGCCCGGGTGCTCGTCACGCCACGCTGCGAGCTGCTCCGCGGTGATCGTGTCGGCGAGCGAGCAGCCTGCGTCGCGAGCAGGTAGGAGCACCGTCTTCTCAGGCGCGAGGATCTTTGCGGTCTCTGCCATGAAGCGAACTCCGCAGAAGACGATGCGCGTGGCGGGGTGCGACTGGGCGATGCGGGCGAGCTGGAGCGAGTCGCCCGTGACGTCAGCGAGGTCTTGGATCCAACCAGGCTGGTAGTTGTGGGCAACGATGAGCGCACCGCTGCGACGGTGTGCGTCGCGGAGCTCCTCAATGACCTCGGGTGCCGGAGCGATCGTTTGACTCAGCATGAGATAAATATAGGTCTGCCGCGCGCGAGCGCGCCACTGTGCCACGGTCTCGCTGGTGGAGTCTGGCGGCGCCAGGCAGCGTGAGGGTCGTCCGAGCTACCGTGGCACGGAGTCGATGCGCTCGCGCAGACGCCACAGGGCCGCCGGTCGCCCGGCACGCTGGCGGATCTGTAGGCCAGCGGGTTCGAGCACGCCGCTCGCCTCAAGGCGACGTCGTGTGTTGCCAGGGTGGAGGCGAACTCCGTAGAGCGCCTCGAGACGCTGGATGAGAGCGGGGAGCGTGAAGGTTTCGCTGAGCAGCGGTGCGACCACTGGGGTAGCCTCGAGTTGCGTTCGGAGCGCGGTGAGGGCTCGCTCGAGGAC
>SIRY01000063.1 GCA_004366215.1 Actinomycetota bacterium
GTCGCTCGCGAACGTCCGCTCGGTGATCAGCGAGCTCAAGGAGCGCTACCGCGACGTCGGGATCGACGATCGTGGCTCGGTCTTCAACTTTGACCTCACCGAGGCGCTGGAGCTCGAGCATCTCCTCGACCTCGCTGAGGTCACGGTGGTGGGAGCAGAGGCGCGTACCGAGAGTCGCGGTGCGCACTGGCGCGATGACTTTCCAACGCGGGACGATGCGAACTGGCTGAAGCACACCCTGGCGTTCCGCAACGAGGATGGCTCCATTCGGCTTGACTACAAGCCGGTGGTGCTCGGTAAGTACGAACCAATGGAGCGAAAGTACTGATGACCACGACAGCCGAGCCGATGACCCGTGACAGCCTCCACGAGGAGGTCGACGTCCACCTCATCATTCGTCGCTTCGACCCGGAAGCTGACCGCCGACCTCGGTGGCAGGAGTACACCGTACGTCAACGGCCCACCGACACCGTGCTCGCCGCGCTCCACACCGTCAAGTGGACCCTGGATGGCACGCTCAGCTTTCGGCGCTCTTGTGCGCACGGCGTCTGCGGCTCCGACGCCATGCTGATCAACGGCAAGAACAGGCTGAGCTGCGTGACCCTCATCAAGGACGTCGGCACGGAGCTTCGGATTGAGCCGGTCCGTGGGTTGCCTGTGCTCAAAGACCTCATCGTGGACATGGAGCCGTTCTTTGCCCAGTACCGGCAGGTCATGCCGTGGCTCGTCAACGATGAGGATCCAGGATTTCGGGAGCGCCGTCAGTCACCCGAAGAGCGCGCCCGCTTCGACGACACGACCAAGTGCATCCTGTGTGGCGCGTGCTCGACGAGCTGCCCGGTGTACTGGGCGGGCGGGGACTTCCTCGGGCCTGCGGCGATCGTCGCTGCACACCGCTTCATCTTCGACTCGCGGGATCGCGCCGCGGCTGAGCGTCTCGACATCGTGAACCAGCGGGGTGGCGTGTGGCGCTGCCGTACGTCGTTCAACTGCACCGACGCCTGTCCACGGGGCATCGCGGTGACCGAGGCCATCGAGGAGGTCAAGCGTGCCGTCGTCATCGACCGCGTCTGAGCAGCTGAGGATCCTCATTCGAGAGCGCGGTGGGCGGCGCCGCGCGCTCCTCGTGCTGAGCGACGGCCTGCTGAGCCGCGAAGAGGGTGTCGATGAACGAGACATCCTGCGGGCGGACGTGGTCATCGAGGTGAGCCGCTGGGGCGCGGATCCTTGGGACGCTCTCCGGTGCGGCTCGGTTCGTGTCGTCGCAGGCTCGAGCGCGCTGGTTCGCCACGCTAAGGTGCTCAAGGAGGCAGCGGGGAGACGTCTGAGGGGGTGAGCCGTGCTGCGGAGTCGTCGGACGGCGCGTCCGCCCCAGCGTCCGGGTTGGTACCCCGACGGCGCAGGTTGGTTGCGTTACTACGACGGCCACGGATGGACGGAGCTCATTCGGGAGCGTCTCGTCCTGACAGACTTTCGGGCGCGGCTGCCTGAGCCTGAGCACGCGCCTCGCGTCCACGCAGGGCGAAGTCGCCAGGGCCTGCGTGTGGTGAGCGTCATCCTCGCGTGCTTGCTGGTCGGAGGCGTCGTCCTGCAGCTCGTGGCGCTGACTCTACGCCCTGACGAAGCGACGACACGGTTGAGTAGCTCCCTCGCAGCGGCGCAGGCTCGCCGCGTCTGTAGCGCTCACCCCGTCGACGCCCACGCGCTAGGCGAGGACACGGCCGCGGCGCGAGCCGCCGCGGCGTCGCGAGCAGCGGGCCTGACCCAGGTAGCTGCCCAGAGCGCGTCTGGCACCATCGGGCGACTCGCGGTCGCCTGGTCGAACCTCGCCGTCGCTCTCGCAGGCTCACACCTGCCACCCGTTGAGCTCGCCGCGCGTGTGCGAGCGGTCGACACCGCCGCCCTCGACGCACGGCTCTCGGGCTGCCAGGCGTGAGTCGTTGCGTCGGAAGCTCCTGACGCGAGCGGCGGTGCTGTGGTATCCTCACGCTGTCTCTCTCGAGGAGGAGCCATGAAGGGTCAGTGCATCGACGACCATCTGCTGGTGCGCTATCGAGAGCTGCTCGACGCGGAGGATCAGGCCTTTAGCGAAATGGAGCACGACTTTGAGGAGGGAGATGCCGAGCGCTTCGCGCGAGATCGTGAAGCCTGGCTTCGAGCGATCCACCAGCGCGTGAGTTTTCTCGATGCGTGCGGTCTCGTGAGCTTTGCCGTCGTTGCCAACGAAGGCTAGGAGTCGCTAGACTCCGCCCCACACCGCGCGGGGAGCGGTGGTGAGCGCGCACATGGGGGGGTCGATGGGCGCGAGCCAAGGTGGGCGAGCACAGCTGCCGGGCGATCGGGTGAGCCCGCACGGCTCAGGTTGGGGGCTGCAGTCCGTCGGCGACGAGTCGACAGGCGAGGGCGAGCGGTTGAGGCTTCGAGCGCTGTCGGGTGAGTGGCAGCGGGATGCAAGGTGTCGCGGGGTTGATCCGCGCACCTTCTTTCCTGAGCGCGGGGGTTCTGCCTCGTCAGCGCGACGGATCTGTGCGGGCTGTGGCGTGCGTCGAGAGTGCCTCGAGTACGCCCTGGCTACGGATGAGCGCTTTGGTATCTGGGGCGGTTTGAGCGAGCGCGAACGCCGAGCTCTGCGGACGGTGCGCCTCCCCCGTGGGGGACGAGTGATCGTGGTATCGTAGGTCGCTCGCGTCGCAGGGGTCGTCGACTGGAGCGGCTCACCCGCCGTTGCTAGGCTTGGCGCGTGCTACGTCCGTACCGAGTGGTCGTCGCGAAGCCAGGGCTCGACGGCCATGACCGTGGTGCAAAGGTGGTCGCGCGCGCGCTGCGAGACCACGGCTTCGAAGTGATCTACACCGGGTTGCACCAGACGATCGAGCAGGTCGTCGAGACGGTGCTCGAGGAGGATGCGGACGCGCTCGGCGTGTCATTGCTTTCGGGAGCACACCTGACGCTCGTGCCGCGCCTCATCGAGACGCTTCGCGAGCGAGGACTTGACCACGTCCTCGTCGTCGTCGGCGGCATCGTGCCTGAGCAGGACGTACCAATCCTGCTCGGCGAGGGTGTCGCTCGAGTCTTTACCCCCGGTTCATCGTTGGCGGAGATCACGCGCTGGCTCGAAGAACGCCTCGATGAGGCCGAGCGTCAGCGCTTGCAGCAGAGAGGATAGCCCGTGGATCTCAAGGAGTACCAAGGCAAGGACTTCTTCCGTCGCTATGGGGTGCCAACCTCGGAGGGACGTCTTGCGAGGTCGCTCGAGGAAGCAGACGAGGCCGCGCGAGCGCTGGGCTTCCCTGTCGTCGTCAAGGCGCAGGTGCTGGTCGGCGGACGGGGCAAGGCGGGTGGGGTGCGGCTCGCCTCCGATGCAGCCGAGCTTGCAGATGCAGCTCGTGCGATCCTCGGCATGGACTTGAAGGGGCACACGGTCAACGAGGTGTGGATCGAGCCTGCGTCGCAGATTCGGCACGAGTACTACGTGAGCCTGACGCTCGATCGAGCCGCACGTCTCTACCTGCTCATGGTGTCCTCGAAGGGCGGGGTGGACATCGAGGAGGTTGCTCGAACCGATCCGGGTGCCATCGCGCGCGTCCACATCGATCCCATCGATGGCCTCTCTGGGGACGTCATCGCGCAGGCCATCGAGCAAGCGGGCATCGGCGAGGGACGGGAGCACATGCCGGAGGTTCTCGGCGCTCTCTACCGAGCCTTCACCGAGGGGGATGCGGATCTCGTCGAGGTGAACCCGCTCGTCGTGCGTGACGACGGCCAACTCGTCGCCCTTGACGCCAAGGTGACGCTCGACGACAGCGCCGCCTTCCGCCACCCTGAGTGGCAGGCGTACCGGGCCGACGAAGAGCTCGACTCACGCGAGGCGATCGCCCGTGCGCGAGGCCTCAACTACATCGGTCTTGATGGGTCGATCGGCATCATCGCCAACGGCGCCGGACTTGCGATGGCCACACTCGACGTCGTGCAGCAGGTCGGCGGACGTGCAGCCAACTTCCTCGACCTCGGTGGCGGGGCGGGTGCTGAGACGATGACGGCCGCGCTCGATGTCATCGCGGGCGATCCGAAGGTACAGGCCCTCTTCGTCAACATTTTCGGCGGTATCACCCGTTGCGACGACGTCGCCCGGGGGATCGTCGCCGCACTCGACTCGGTGGAGCTGCGCTGCCCAATGGTCGTGCGCCTCGACGGCACGAACGCGCGGGAGGGTCACGAGATCCTCAAGGGGGTGGTGTCGGATCGGGTCATCGTCGAGACGACCATGGTGACCGCGGCACAGCGCGCGGTCGAGGAGGCTCGGAGGGCATCGGCATGAGCATCTTCGTCGACGAGACAACGCGCGTCGTAGTCCAAGGTCTGACCGGGCGGCAGGGTCGCTTCCACGGCCTTCGCAATCGAGACTACGGTACGAAGGTCGTCGCGGGTGTCACGCCTGGTAAGGGCGGCACTGACGTCGAGGGAATTCCGGTCTTCGACACCGTCAAGGAGGCGGCGGCCGCAACGGGAGCTAACGCATCGTTCGTGGTCGTCCCGCCGCAGTTCGCGCCGGAGGCGATTCTCGAGGCTGCTGCGGCTGGAATTCCGCTCATCGTGTGCATCACTGAGTTCATCCCCGCGAAGGACGAGGCGATGGTCGCAGCGCTCTTGCGCCGCAACTATCCGGGCACACGGCTCATCGGTCCGAACTGTCCGGGCATCATCTCGCCCGGCCGATGCAACATCGGCATCACCGCTGGCGAGATCGCTCGTCCAGGGGGCCCAGTCGGTATCGTGTCGCGCTCGGGCACCCTGACCTACCAGGCGCTCTTCGAGCTCAGCCAGCAAGGCGTTGGACAAACGACCTGCGTAGGCATCGGAGGCGATCCCGTCCCAGGTACGACGTTCGTCGACTGCCTCGCAGCGTTCGAGGCCGATCCGGAAACTCGAGCGGTGCTGCTCATCGGCGAGATCGGCGGCGAGGAGGAGGAGCGAGCTGCAGCGTTCATCGCTGAGCACATGACGAAGCCGGTCGTCGCGTACATCGCAGGCGTCACGGCGCCGCCGGGGCGCCGGATGGGCCACGCGGGCGCGATCGTCTCCGGGTCCTCGGGTACCGCGAGGGCCAAGATGGAGGCGCTCGCGGCGGCGGGCGTCATCGTTGCGCAGAACCCGACCGAGGCGGGTCAGCGAGTGGTCGAGGTGGTTGCTCGACTGAGCTAGCGGGCGACGGCCCCTAGGCTTGGCGGGCGTGCGCGCAGCAGTTCTGGCCTCGGGAGCTGGGACGATCCTCGCCTCACTCCTGCAGAGCGGCGTCGAGCCGACCATCGTCCTCTTCGATCGGGACGCCCCCGGCCTGCAGCGCGCCCGCGAGCTCGGGTGCACGCCTGTGGTCGTCGATCGGCGCGCATTCGGTTGGCCTGACGCCTTCGAGCGAGCCGCCTTCTCCGCGGCGCTCGCTGAGGAGCTCGAGCGCGCCGGCGCCTCCTTCGTCGTCCTCGCTGGCTTCATGACGGTGCTCGTCGGAGCGATGTTCGAGCGCTTCAGCGGGCGGATTGTCAACACGCACCCCTCGCTGCTGCCGTCGTTCCCGGGCGTGAGTGCCGTCGAGCAGGCGCTCGTGGCAGGTGTCCGCGTCACGGGCACGACGGTTCACGTGGTGGTCGAGGCGGTGGACGCAGGTCCGATCCTCGAACAGGAGCCGGTACGGGTGCACGAGGGTGACACGGTGGCGACGCTCCACGAACGAATCAAGCGCGTCGAGCGAGAGCTCTACCCTCGAGTGGTTCGAGCGCTCCTTCGTCAAGGTGAGCTCGAGGGAGCGTGGTGGAGTGACGCGGCGGTGCGGCACGCGATCGATGAGGAGGTGCGGCCATGGCGAGAGCGCTGATCTCGCTCTACGACAAGGAGGCGCTCGACGAGGTTGCTCGGCCACTGGCTGCACACGGGTGGCAGCTCCTCGCCTCGGGTGGCACGGCGGTCGCGCTCAGCGAGCGTGGCATCCCTGCCGAGCGCGTCGAGGACGTGACCGGCTACGCAGCCATGCTCGACGGCCGTGTCAAGACGCTCCATCCGGCGGTCTTCGCTCCGATCCTCGCGGACCTCGACCGAGCGCAGCACGCCGCGACGCTCGCAGAGCGCGGGTGGGAGCAGATCGACCTCGTCGTCGTTGGGCTCTACCCGTTTTGGCGCGACCCGAGCGTCGACCTCATCGACGTAGGCGGGCCGGCGCTCGTGCGCGCGGCCGCGAAGAACTTCGATCGGGTCACGGTCCTCGTCGACCCTGAGGACTTCCACCTCGTCGAGGCACTGGTTCAAGGCGGGCTCGATCGTGCCACGCGTCGACGCCTCGCGGCGAAGGCCTTCGCGAGGACGAGCGCCTACGACGCCACGGTCTCGTCATGGCTCGGCGGCGAGAGCGCCGACCTGCCGGCGCAGCTGACGCTCGCGCTCGAGCGAGTCCGCGAGACCCGCTACGGCGAGAACCCTCACCAGCGAGGGGCGCTCTACGCTCCGGCTGGGCCGCGCCGAGGATTCGGGGCGGCCCAGTGGCTCGGCACTGTGGAACCGAGCTGGCTCAACATCCTCGACGCCGACGCTGCCGTCCGCCTCGCTCAGCAGCTACCGGCGCCGGCAGCGGTCGTCGTGAAGCACGCAGGCCCGTGTGGCGCAGCGACCGCACCGACCTTGCGAGAGGCCTACGAGCTCGCCTTCGAGGGCGACCCGGTGTCGGCGTTCGGAGGCGTCGTCGCGTTGCGCGGAACCCTCGACGGTGAGGTTGCCGAGGCGCTCCTCGCACGGCCAAAGGCCGACGTCATCGCTGCCGAGGCTATCGAGCCGGACGCGGCGCAACGCATCCTCGGGCGTCGGCCTCGTACTCGTCTCGTGACGGTGCAGCTCGAGGGACCGCAATCACAGATGCTTCGAAGCGTCGCGGGAGCAGTGCTCGTGCAGGAACCGGACTCCCTCGAGGACCCGGGCAGCGTGCGCTGTGTCACGTCCCGAGTGCCGACGCCCGAGGAGGAGCGCGACGCCAGGATCGCACTGGTCGTGTGCGCGGCCACGCCCTCGAATGCGGTCGTGGTCGCGCGCGGAGGCGCGGTCGTGGGTGTCGGCCAGGGGCAGCCCTCACGGGTCGACGCAGCTCGACTCGCCGTCGGGCGGGCGGGATCGCGGGCAGAGGGAGCGTCAGCTGCCTCAGACGCTTTCTTCCCGTTCCCGGACGGCCTCGAGGTGCTCGCCGACGCCGGCGTGCGCTGCGTCATCGCTCCGGCCGGCTCTGTGCGTGACGAGGAGATCCGTGCGGTCGCCGAGGCTCGAGGCCTGAGCCTGCTGGTCGCGCCACGACGACACTTTCGCCACTGAAGGGGGACGACGCAGTGGGAGCACAGCTACTCGACGGAGAGCGGGTGGCCGCCGAGGTGCGAGCCGAGGTGCGACGGCGCGTGGCGCTGCTGCGCGAGGCGGGTCACGGGGTGGGTCTTGGTGCGGTGCTGGTGGGTGACGATCCGGCGAGCGCTCGCTACGTGGCGATGAAGCGTCGTGACTGCGAAGCGGTCGGCATCGCGTCGCGTCTCGTGCACCTCAGCGCCGACGCCAGCCTCGAGGAGGTCAGAGCCGCGATCGCTACGCTCAACGACGACCCCGCGACGAGCGCGTTCATCGTCCAGCTACCGCTGCCGGCACACCTCGACCAGGACGACGTGCTGAGCGCCGTGTCGCCCTCGAAGGACGCCGACGGGCTACACCCGATGAACCTCGGCGCGCTCGCGCTCGGGCGCCCTCGTGTGGTGCCGTGTACTCCAGCCGGCATCGTCGAGCTCCTCGTGCGCCACGGGATCACGCTCGAGGGTCGCCACCTCGTCGTGATTGGTCGGGGTCTCACGATCGGTCGACCACTCTCGATGCTCGCGTCACTGCCGCGCCCACACCTCAATGCAGCCGTCACGGTGGTGCACTCTCGGGTGAGCGACCTTGGCTCCATCGTGCGAAGCGCCGACGTGGTCGTTGCGGCTGCCGGGCGGCCCGGGCTCGTCACGGCATCGATGGTTCGTCACGGGGCGGTCGTCGTCGGCGCGGGTACCAGCTTCGAGGGTCGTCGGCTGCTGTCAGATGTCGCTGACGACGTCGCGTCGGTCGCGTCGTGGATCACCCCTCGCCTCGGCGGTGTCGGGCCGATGACCCGGGCGATGCTCCTTGCGAACACTGTCGCACTCGCGGAGGCGCACGCAGCGGGAGGTCGTCGGTGAGTGAGCTGCTCGCTCGCTACCGCGAGCACGCCTGCTCGGTCGAGCTCTGGCCTGCGCGCTCGCCAGAGCAGGAGCGTCGCCTCGATGCGACGCTCGAGGTGCTGCGTGAGCGGCCGCCCGCCTTCGTCTCGGTGACGTACGGGGCGTTTGGCTCGAATCGGGAGCGAAGCCTCGAGCTGCTGAGCCGGGTGCGGGAGGAGGGTCACGAGGTTCTGGCCCACCTCGCGGTCGCCGGCCACGACGAGGGCGAACTGCGTCGCCTCCTGCGGGACGTCAGCGAGCGTGGCGCGACGGGGGTCCTCGCCCTGCGCGGTGATCCGCCCCTCAACGACGCGAGTTCGACGGCCCCGACGAAGGGTCGACACGCGCTCGAGCTCGTCGAACTGGCTCGTGCTGAGACGACCCTCGAGGTTGCGGTGGCCGTGCACCCCGGCGGACACCCTGACGCGAGCTCACGAGCCGAGGACCTTCGATTCCAGGCGGCCAAGCTTGCTCGCAGCGACTTCGGGGTGACCCAGTTCTACTTCAGGCACCGAGAGCTGCTCGAACTGTGCACATCGCTTCGCCGACTCGGCTCAAGAACGCCGATCGTCGCTGGGTTGCTCGTGCCGACGTCGCTGCGCCAGCTGCGCCGCATGGGGGAGATGGCCCGTGTGACGCTCCCGTCTGCTCTCGTCCACGCGCTCGAGGGTCCCCAGGGTCGGCTCGTTGCGCGCCACTGGGTGCTCGAGCTGGCGGAAGCAGCGCAGCGGGCCGGATCCGCTGGCGTGCACCTGTTCTCGATGAATGACCCCGAGACCACGGCCTGGCTCCTCGAGCGCCTCGGGCCCGCGGTAGCCGTCGGCTAGGGCGGTAACCGAATGTTTACCGAAGCGCTAGGTGTCAGCAAGAACGGTGCAACGCTTTCGTCGCTCCGAGGGTAGAGACTGGCAGCGTCGGCGGTCGGTAGCCAAGGGGAAGGAGTTCGATGGCAGACCTCACGGTCAACGAAGCGCTCGACGACGCGCCGCTCAGTCGGTTCCACACTCGCGCGATCTTCGTCGCGGGCATGGGATTCTTCACCGACGCCTACGACCTGTTCATCATCGGGACCGCGACGACGCTCATCGCCAAGCAGTGGGGACTGAGCTCGGCGGAGACGGGGCTCATCAACTCCATCACGCTCTTGTCAGCGTTCTTCGGGGCGCTCATCCTCGGTCGCCTCTCTGACGTGCTCGGGCGCAAGCGGACCTACGGTCTCGAGGCGGGTCTCATGGTTGTCGGGGCACTCGCCTCGGCGTTCGCACCGAGTCTGATCTGGCTACTGGTCTTCCGCTTCATCCTCGGCATCGGAGTCGGTGGTGACTACCCGATGTCGGCGGTCCTCATGACCGAGTACGCCAACGTTCGCTCCCGCGGTCGCCTCGTCGGGCTCGTCTTCTCGATGCAGGCACTCGGCACGGTGGCGGGCTACGTCGTGGCACTCGCGCTGCTCTCAGCGGGGGTGAACCACGACCTCGCGTGGCGGCTCATGCTCGGTCTCGGCGCAGTGCCCGCTGCAGCGGTGATCTACCTCCGCCGCCGTATGCCCGAGTCTCCGCGCTACAAGGCGCGAGTCATTGGCGACGCGACCAGCGCCGCGCGGGACCTCCGAGCGTTCTCGGGTGGTGTCGTGGACGCCGCAGGAACACCCGAGCCGACGCTGTCGCTACGGCTTCGCGAGTTTCTCTCTAACCCCAAGTACCTCGTCTACCTCCTTGGCACCGCGGGGAGCTGGTTCGTCTTCGACTACGCCTACTACGGCAACTCGGTCTCGGCGCCACTGATCGTCAAGAGCGTGCTCGGCAAGAGCGGCGCTCACGTGCTCACCGAAGCGATTGCGCTGCAGCTCATCGTCTTTAGCGTCGCAGCCGTCCCGGGCTACTACCTCGCCTCGTTCTTCATGGACCGGATCGGACACAAGCGACTCCAGCTCATCGGATTCGTCTTCATGGGCCTCGCGTTCCTGCTCATCGGCGTCGTTCCGAACGTGACCCACGAGGTCGTACCGTTCTTGGTCCTCTTCGGTGTCAGCTACTTCTTCGCCGAGTTCGGGCCGAACCTGACCACGTTCGTCCTCTCGGGAGAGGTGTATCCGACGTCGGCTCGCTCAACAGGCCACGGGCTGAGCAGTGGCATCGCGAAGTTCGGTGCCTTCCTCGGCGTGTTCATCTTCCCGATCGTTAAGGCTCACGTCGGTGTCTCGGGTGCGCTCGTGTTCGCGAGCGGGATGGCCGCGCTCGGCGTGCTCGTCACGCTCGTACTTCCGGAGCCTGCACGCCGGTCGCTCGACGACGTCACCGGCGAGCTCAAGCTCGCCGAGGCGGCGCAGGAGTACCTCAAGCGAGCGAGTAACAGCCGTCACGAGGTCGCAAGCCAAGACTGAGCGTCGTGCATGCACCTCGTGGTCGTGGAGCCCTGCCGATCGGCAGGGCTCCACGCGTTGCGAGACAGAGCACGCTCAAGCTTCGTCGAGCTCGTGTCGATGTAGAGGGCGTGGCTGAGGGCTCGTTCTGGGAGACGCTCGAACGCGTCGCGGCTCGCGCTGGGGGGCAAACCGTGCCGCGCCCCAAGCTCGTCGAGTTTCCAGTGGGCGCCGCCCCGTCACTCGCGCTCGGATCGACAGACGCCCCTGCCGCCGAGGCGCCACCGAGCGCGCCGGCGCGTCCCGCAGCGCAGGCCGGAGCGATTCTCGAGCTCCTGAGCGAACCGCAGAGTGTGGGCCTGCCAGAGTTTGGCCACGACCGAGCGGCGTCTGACGACGACGCAGGTCTACCGGCGCAGGCGACGACCGACATTGGTACCGCGGAGTCGTGGGACAACGTCGAGCTGCGTGCGGTTCCGGGCACCTTCCTCGCAGGTCTCGCGGCCAAGCACCGTATCTTCGAGGAGACCGGTGAGATCGACGTCGACCTTGACCGCCTTGGTCGGCGGCGGCGCCGCCGACGTCACGCCCGCTAATCGTCGAGCGCAGGTTCGTCGCCGAGATCCCAGGTGAGCACGATGCCCTCCCGTTCAGCGTCGCGCTCGACCCGGGCTTGGTTGCGCCGAAACTGAGGATCGTGGACCGGGAGCATGAGGAGTCGAGCGTAGACGCGTTGCGCGAAGACCTCGCCGAGGCGGCGATCACCACTCGTGATCTGGACCTCCCAATGGGGAGCCACTGGTCCGAGGTAGCGAATGCGCGCGCGGGCCCGAGTCGGGGTGGGCTCGTCGGTCTCGGGCATGCAGCTCTTCCTCCTCTCGCGGCAGCTTAGCTCGCTCGGTGACGGGTGCAGCAGCAGTTGCGCGTGAAGTTACTCAATGGTAGCTTGACGGCCTGAGCCGGTGGTGCTGGCCATAGAGAGGGGAGGGAACCAGATGGCGGTGCGTGACGAGGTCTCCGTGCACGTCAGCGAGCCGTGGATGGCACAGGGGTCGTGTCGGGGGATGGACCCCGAGTTCTTCTTCCCTAGCGACGGTGCTGGTGTGGTGGCCGCGCGGCGAATCTGTGCTCGCTGTCGTGTCCAGGAGCAGTGCCTGCGCTTCGCACTCGCCCACCGCATCGACCACGGTGTGTGGGGAGGGGCCTCTGAGCGAGAGCGCCGGCGCATGCTTCGGGCTGGCGTGCCGAGGGCGTGAGGGCGGTCGCGTAGCCTCTGCGACGTGCTTGAGTGCGTCGTCAACATCGCAGAGGGACGTGACGCGGTGGTGGTCGGCCGCATCGCCGGCGTCGCAGCCGAGGCGCTCCTTGACGTCCACCGCGACGCAGACCACAACCGTAGCGTGCTCACGCTCGCTGGGGCTCGCGTCGAGGAAGCTGCGTGGCGAGTTGCGCTCGCCGTGGCCTCACTGCTCGACGTCCGTGGTCACACCGGAGTTCACCCGTGGCTCGGCGCGCTCGACGTCGTGCCCTTCTGTCCACTCGAGGGGTCCACGCTCGCTGACGCCATCCACGCTCGAGACGCCTTCGGCGACAAGCTCGCCCGAGAGCTCGACGTGCCGGTATTCTTCTACGGCCCAGAGCGCACTCTCCCCGAGGTTCGCCGTCGGGCTTTTCGAGATCTCGTCCCTGACCGCGGTCCTCGTCGCCCACACCCACGGCTCGGAGCATCCTGCGTCGGTGCGCGCGAGATCCTCATCGCCTACAACGTCGTCGTCGACACGGACCTCGAGCAGGCGCGTCGCGTCGCTGCGGCCCTTCGGGGTCCCGCGCTGCGCACGCTCGCTTTCCAAGCGGGGTCGCGCGTTCAGGTCTCGGCCAACCTCGTCGACCCAGCCGCGCTCGACCCGGCAGGATTCGTCGATCGCGTCGCGGCCCTCGTGGCGGTGCGCTCCTGTGAGCTCGTCGGGCTCGTGCCAGCGTGGGTGCTCACGCGGATTCCGGAGGAGCGTTGGAGCTCGCTCGATCTGTCGCCGGAGCGCACGATCGAGTACCGCTTGAGCCAGCGAGGGCTCCTGACCTAGCCGGCCTGGCCGAGGTTACGTAGCCCGGCCCAGGCGAGCATCGCGGTGCGCTCGGCGTAGAAGGCTGCGAGCGACGCCTCGAAGGGACGGTCAGCGTCGTCGTCCTCAGCTTCGGCGAGGTAGGCGGCGGCGGCGCCGTTCGCGAGGCCGATGAGGCCGCGAGCGGCGAGGAGCCGCTCGCGCTCCGAGGGGGCACCGGTGATGGAGCGCGTGACGGCGTCGGCGATGGTCAGCTCGATGCCCAGCACGATGCGTTGAAACTCGGCATCTTGGTAGACCCCTGGGCCGAACAGGACGAGGTAGGCGGTGCGGTGCTGGTGGACAAACGCGAAGAACGCGTGCACGCCCGACCAGAGGCGTTGGCGGGGGCTGTCGATGTTCGTCGTCGCAGACTCGATCGCTGAGGCGAGCTCGTGTCCGGCGCGCTCGAGCAGCTCACGGAACAAGGCGCGTTTGGAGGCAAAGTGGTGGTAGATGACCGGCTTCGTGACGTGGGCGCGGCGAGCCACCTCGTCCATCGAAGAGGCGTCAAAGCCGTACTCGGCAAAGACGCTGCGTGCGGCCTCGACGATGAGCGCGCGACGTCGCTCACCGGGGAGGCGGTGCGAGCGCGCATGCGCCGACATGAGCCTCCTCCCGTGGCGGGTGCTCACCGAGACTAGCCGCACGCTCGGCGAGGGGCACGTCAGGGAGACGAACGCCTCGGAGCGTGGCGCCTAGGCTCCAAGCGCGTGAAGACAGCCCTCATCACCGGCATCACTGGTCAGGACGGCTCGTACCTGGCCGAGTACCTGCTGAGCCTCGGGTACCGGGTGGTCGGGATGCATCGACGGTCCTCAACGCTCAACTTCGAGCGCATCGCCCACATCCAAGACGATCTCGTCCTCGAGCCCGGTGACCTCCTCGACGAGGCGAGCCTCATCGCGGTGCTGCGGCGGTACGAACCTGATGAGGTCTACAACCTGGCCGCGCAGTCGTTCGTGCAGACCTCGTTCGGCCAGCCTGTCCTCACGGGCGAGACCACCGCGCTTGGGGTCACACGGCTCCTTGATGCCGTGCGCACCGTGCGCCCGGATGCGCGGTTCTACCAGGCGTCGACCTCGGAGATGTTCGGCAAAGTCGCCGAGACCCCCCAGCGCGAGACGACGCCGTTCCACCCCCGCAGTCCCTACGGAGTGGCCAAGGTCTACGGCCACTGGATCACGGTCAACTACCGCGAGAGCTACGGGATGCACGCGAGCTCTGGCATCCTCTTCAACCACGAATCCCCCCGACGCGGTCTTGAGTTCGTGACGCGCAAGGTGACCTTCCACGTCGCTCGCATCGCCCACGGGCTCGCTCACGAGCTGCGCCTTGGCAACCTCGACGCGCAGCGCGACTGGGGCTTTGCTGGAGACTACGTCCGTGCGATGTGGCTCATGCTTCAGCAGCCAGCCGCCGACGACTACGTCGTCGCGACGGGTGAGACCCATTCGGTGCGCGAGCTCTGCGAGCGTGCCTTCGCCGTCGTCGGCCTCGACTGGGAACGCTACGTGCGAGTCGACGAGCGCTTCATGCGCCCGGCGGAGGTCGACCTCCTCGTCGGCGATGCCACGCGAGCTCGCCGCCGCCTCGGATGGTCTCCATCGGTCACGTTCGACGAGCTCGTGTCCATGATGGTCGAGGCCGACATGGACCTCGTAGCGCGACAGGTCAAGTAGCGCGATGGCTCGGCGGGTCGTACAGGTCCGCAACGTGACCGTGCTGCTCGGCCGGTTTCCGGCGCTTGCTCGCGCGAGCTTCGACGCCTTCGAGGGCGAGGTTGTCGTGCTCGAGGGTCCGAACGGCTCGGGGAAGACGACGCTGCTGCGGCTGCTGCTCGGACTCGTCGTGCCAGCCGAGGGAGAGGTCGTGGTCTTTGGAGTGGATCCTGCTCGCATGCCGAGCGCTGTGCGGCGCGCCAGCACGTACCTTGGTCACCAGGCGATGCTCTACGACGAGCTCACCGCCGACGAGAACCTCGCCTTCTTCGAGCGCCTCCGGGTACTCCACGCAGCACAGGCGGCCCAGCTCCTCGAGCGCCTCGGCGTCGACCGTCGAGAGCGGGGGCGCCAAGTGCGTCACCTCTCCCAGGGTCAGCGGCGAAAAGTGGCTCTTGCGACCGCGCTCGCAAAGCCGGCAGAACTCGTCCTGCTGGACGAGCCTCACGCAGCCCTCGACCCCGAGGGCAAGGCGCTCCTCGACGACGTCATCGTAGACCTGGCTCGAGGTGGACGAACGGTCGTCCTCGCGAGCCATGATCCTGGGCGAAGCGGGCGCATCGCGACCCGCCGGTACCGTGTCGTCGCAGGTCACCCGCGGGAGGTGCCCGCGTGTTGAGGGTCGCGGTCGCGGTGTGGCGCAAGGACCTGAGCATCGAGTGGCGTTCGCGAGTGCTGCTCAACCAGGTCGTGCCGGTCACGCTCGTCATCGTCGTGCTGTTTGGCTTCGGTCTCGACGCGCGAACGACGCTCCTGCGTGCGGCGCTGCCCGGCCTCTACTGGGTCAGCGTATTCTTCGCCCTGACGCTCGCCGTCGCACGGGCAGCTGCGATCGAGGGGGAGGCGAACGCAGGCGAGCTGCTCCGTCTGCTCGATATCACACCGAGCGGGGTCTACCTTGGTAAGGTGCTCGCGGTTGCAACGTGGGGGCTCGGCATCGAAGCGGTGGCCGCCGCTTCGGCGGCGATCCTCTTCAACGCCGCGCTCGTCGACCCGCTGCTGCTCAGTGGCGTCGCAGTCGTGGCTGACGTCGGCGTGTCCGCGGTTGGCGTCGTGCTCGCTCAGCTCGCCACAGGCGAGCGGGCGAGCGAGAGCCTGCTGCCGCTGCTGACGCTCCCGGTCGTCAGTCCAGTCCTGCTCGCCGCTGCGAAGGCGTGGCAGGCAGGGCTCGCACGGACCCCGTCCCTGGCATTTCCCTGGGTAGAGATCTTGCTGGCGTTTTCATGTATCTACCTTGTCGTTGGCATGCTTGTGTACGGAATCGTCTTGGAGGGCTGAGGTGCGTTCGACACAGCTTCGTCGTCTCCGTCGGGCCATCGGCGCCGCGGCGCTCGTCGGGGTCGCGGCGACGGCGTGGCTCGGACTCGTCGTGACACCACCGGCTGAGTTCTTCGGCAACCTCGTGCGGCTCCTCTACGTTCATCCCTCGATGGCCTGGGTCGCGTTCCTCGCCTTCGGCGTCACCACGCTCGCGAGTGCGCTCTACCTATGGCGGCGCACCCGCCGGCCAGCGTGGGACCTCCTCGCTGCCGCGTCCGCGGAGGTCGGCGTCGTCTTTACCGGTTTGACGCTCGTGACCGGCTCGATCTGGGGTCGGCCGACGTGGGGCGTGTGGTGGACCTGGGATGCGCTCTTGACGGCGACGGCGGTGCTGTTCCTGCTCTACCTCGGCTACCTTGCGCTTCGCAGAGTACCCATGAGCGAGGAGCGTCGTGGGGTGCGCTCGGCGGTGTGGGCGCTCATCGCCTTCGTCGACGTGCCCATCATCAACCAGTCGGTCTACTGGTGGCGCACCCTCCACCAGCGACCGAGCCTGTCGATCGGACCGACGAACGCCGTCGAAGTCCATGGCATCATGGCGGTCGCGCTGGCCGTGAGCTTCGTGTCGTTCACGCTGACGTGGGTGTGGATGGTCTGGGTGCGTTTCGACCTCGCTCGTCGCCAACGGGCGCTCGAGCAGCTCGAGCTCGCCCATGCGATCGCTGAGCGACTCGAGAGCGTCGAGGCCGGATCGTGAACGGCTACGTCGTCGCGGGTTACCTCGCCGTGGCCGTCGGCCTCGGCGGTTACTGGCTGTGGCTCGGCCTGCTCGCGCGGCGGCTTCGACGGCGGGAGCGTGAGCTTGGCGTGCGGGAGGGGCACGATGGCAGCCTTGCCTGAGGTTCGTGAGACTGAGTGGAAGACGGTGCCGCTTGCGCGGCGCACCCGCCGCCGCATGGTCGGCGCGATCGCTGCGGTCGCGGTGATCCTGCTCGCGCTCGTCGGCGTCCTCGCCGAGGGAGCGAAGAACGCGCTTGAGTACTACGTGACGGTCCAGCAAGCGCTCGCTCAGCGCAGGACCCTCGGGTCTCAGACGTTCCGCATGGAAGGTATCGTGGTGCCTGGGACGATCCGTGAGACCCCCGAGGGAGTCGACTTCGCTATGCGTTACAACGACGCGGTCGCGCGAGTCGTCGAGGTCGGTAACCCGCCAGAGCTGTTTCAGCCGTCGATCCCGGTCGTTGTCCAGGGTCACTTCGACGGCAGCGTGTTCGTCTCGGACCTCATCATGGTCAAGCACACCTCTTCCTACGTCGCTGCACACCCAGAGCGCATCGCTGATGCAGGAGGCTCGTACCGGCCGTGATCCAGGGTGCTCTCGGCACGGCGGGCCTCGTCGTGGCGCTCGTCTTCGGTGTGGTCGGGACCCTCGCGCTCGGTCTCGCGAGCGCCCGAGGGCGCCGACCGCTCTGGGACGTCGGGGTGCGCCTCCTGGTCGTGAGCGTCAGCGCGATCCTCGTGGCCGTCGTGGCGCTCGAGGACGCCTTTGTGTCGCACGACTTTGCGCTGCGCTACGTCGTTGAGAACAACGCGCGCGAGACGCCACTCATCTTCTCGCTCTCGGGGATGTGGTCTGCGCTGCAGGGGTCACTGCTCCTGTGGGCTGCTATCGAGGGGCTCGCTATCCTCGCGCTCGTCGTCGTGCTGCGCCGGAGCCACGACTCGACGGTCGCCGCGACCGCGCTTGCGCTGCTCGGCGGGGTGCTGGTGTTCTTTGTCGCCATCATTCTCGGCGCCGCGAACCCGTTCGTGCTCATCCACGGCGCAGTGCCGCCCGACGGCCAGGGCCCGAACCCGCTCCTGCAGCAGTACCCGCTCGTGCTCGTCCACCCGCCGCTCCTCTACGGCGGACTTGTTGGCACCTCGGTGCCCTTCGCACTCGCGACGGCCTCAGTGTGGCACCGACGGCTCGACGATGCCTGGTTGCGCCGGATCCGCCACTGGTCGCTCGCGTCGTGGGTCATGCTCGGAACCGGGATCACCCTGGGGGCGTGGTGGTCGTACCAGGTACTTGGGTGGGGTGGCTACTGGGCGTGGGATCCGGTCGAGAACGCCGCGCTGCTGCCGTGGCTCACCCTCGCCGCCTACCTTCACGTGGCCGTCGCTGAGCGTCGTCGGCGCACGTTCAGCGCGAGCGGCTACGGCCTCGTCGCCGCATCGTTCGCGCTGAGCATCCTCACGACCTACATCACGAGATCCGGCGTGCTCCAGAGCGTGCACGCGTTCTCAGACTCGCGGCTCGGTACTGAGCTGCTCGTGCTGTTTGGGGCGACGGTCGCGCTCGCGGTCGTCGTTGCGCTCCTGCGAGCCGAGGTCTTTGTCCAAGGGCAGGTCCTTCGCGGTGGGTCCCGAGGACTGCTGCTCTCGCTCAACGCCGCGGTGCTCGTCCTCGTGGGGGTGGTCGTGCTCGCTGGCACCATCTTCCCTCTCATCGACTACCGGCTCACTGGAGCGAGCGTCAACGTCGGCGCACCCTTCTTCGATCGGTTCGTGGTGCCCCTTGCGCTCCTCGCGCTCGGACTCATGGCCCTTGCGCCCTGGTCGCGGTGGCGTTCGGGGAGCCTTGACGAGCTCGCAGCGCGGACGCTCGTGCCCGCGATCGCGGCGGCCGGTGTGCTCCTGGCCGCGGTTGCCCTCTCTGTGCGCTCGTTCGCAACGCTCGGCGCGTGGTCGCTGGCGACGTTCGTGCTCACGAGCACCGTCGCGGGGCTCGTGCGGCACATCCTCGCGCGGCCCCGAGGTCGTCGGCTCCGCGCGGTCGTCTCGCGTAACGTCGCGGGCATGGTCGTCCACATCGGCGTCGCCATCGTCGCTGTCGGGATGGCGTCGGCGACGACCTTTGGCCACCAGGGCGAAGTGCGGCTCGCGAGGGGTCAGTCGACCACCGTCTTTGGTCAGCAACTGACCTACCGAGGTGTACGAACGGTCGTGACACCTCAGAAGACGTCGTTCGAGGCACTCGTCACCGTCGGGGATCAGGGTACGTACCTGCCAGCGATCACGCAGTTTGGGACCTACACGACCCCTGTCGGCACGCCGGCCATCGCCGTGTCGCCGCTACGTGACGTTTACCTCACGATCGATGCGCCGCCGCGGACGTCGACGTCGCCGATCACCCTCGGTGTCGTGGTCCAGCCGCTGATCTTCTGGCTCTGGCTCGGCGCGGCGGTGGTCGCCGTGGGTGGCGTGCTCGCGGTCGTCGGCATCAGGTTCGAACCCGCGGGACCTTCGCCGGAGCGTCGGAGCGAGCCCGCCGTCGGGGCGATCGTGGGGGCCGATGGCTAGCCGGCGGTCGCTGCAGGTCGCTGGGCTCGCGGTGCTCGCAGCCACTGCTGGCTTTGCGGCCCTCGCGCTGAGAGCAGCGCCTGCGAGCGAGATCCAAGCGCCCTCACCGCTGCTCTACAAGGCGGCGCCGACGCTAGTAGGGCCGTCGCTGTGGGGTCGAGGGACGGTGTCGCTCGCAGCCGATCGGGGCCAGTACGTACTCGTGAACTACTTCGCGAGCTGGTGCTCGACCTGCGCGAACGAGGAAGGTCAGCTCGTCAGGCTCGCCTCGAGCGGTGCCGTTCGGATCCTCGGCGTGGACTTCGACGACTCGCCGGCCGCGGCTCGGAGCTTCCTCGCACACTTCGGCGCTCACTTTCCCGTGCTCGAGGATCCAACCGGCCAGCGCGCGTTGGCCTGGGGCGTGTCCGCGCCGCCGGAGAGCTTCCTCGTCACGCCTGGGGGTGAGGTCATCGCGCGCATCGTCGGACCTCTTCAGGCTCGCGAGGTCGAGGCGCTGGTGCACCTGGCGGAGGCGAAGGGGTACGGCCAGTGACGCGTAGGACTCGGGTGCGCATTGCGTGGGGGCTCGTCACGCTCGTCGTCGTGGCAGCGCTGGCGGTCGCGTGGGCTACCGCGCCCCACGCCACCTCGCCTGCGGCACGGGTAGCGACCCTCGAGCGAGAGGTTCGTTGCCTGAGCTGTGGCGAACTCGACGTCGCGCAGTCAAAGAGCGCTGAGGCGTTCTCCATGGCTGCCTTCATCCGCCACGAGGTCGCCGCGGGCGCGAGCAACCAGCAGATTCTCGACTCGCTCGTGGCGACCTACGGCGATGGCGTGCTCATGGCCCCGCCGGCTCGTGGACTGTCGCTCTACCTGTGGCTTCTGCCCCTCGTCGTCGCCGGCGGCCTCGGTTGGGAGCTGGTGGTCGGCCGGCGCCGCGCGGGAGTGCCAGAACCTCTGTCCGGCGGTAGCCTCGGCGAGCTCGATCTCGTAGCGGTGCCGCGTTCGAGTGCGGCGGAGGGCCGTGTGGGCGCGCGCACGGCTCGAGTCGATCGGCGGTCGCGGCGACGTCCAGCTGCTCGCCGGCGGCGACACGAGGTGCCAAGGTGGGTCGCGTGGCTTGGAGCGGCGCTCATGCTCCTCGCGGGCGGCGTCGGCACCGGCCTCGCCCTCGCCCCGCGTGCGCCGACCTCGAGCGCTGCGAGCGTCGCGAACGAGCTGCGCCTCGGGGAGACGTTGGCGGCCTTCGGCGCGACCGCCCAGGCCGAGCGGGCGTTCGAGGCGGCGCTCGTGCTCGATCCCACCAACGCCACCGCCATGGCCTACGAGGGCTGGCTGCGATTCAACACAGCTCGCACGAGTGCAGCTCGGTCCTCGGCGCTCGCCCTGCTCGACGCGGCTGCCTCCAACGCGCCGCAGGACGCAGCAGCCCAGCTCTTCGACGGCTTCGGGCTCTTCTACGGACGACACGACACGCCAGGAGCCCTCGAGCGCCTCGCGGCGTTCGTGCGCGACCGACCTGCGCGTCGGCTCGCACAGGAGGCAGCACCGCTCGCCCTGCCGGTGTATCGCGCCGCGCACGAGCCGACGCCAGCCATCTTCCGCTGAGCGGCCGTCCGCGGAAGGCTCGCTCTCGGGGCGGCGTTGGGTAGGGTGCAGCGCGAGCGAGGAGGACGAGGTGGGGTTTTTCGAGCGCAAGCGTCGTGAGCTCATCGAGCGCGGAATCGATCCTCGGCGGCTGCCTCCGGGCCAGTACATGACCGATCGGTTTCCAGTGCTCCACGCAGGCGAGGTGCCGATCTATGCAGATCTTGGCCAGTGGAACCTACGGGTGTTCGGCCGCGTGGAGCGACCGGTGACGCTGAGCTACGACGAGCTCGTCGCTCTTGGTACCGAGGAGGTCACGGTTGACATTCACTGCGTCACGAAGTGGTCGAAGTTCGACACGCGTTGGCGCGGGGTGGCCTTCGAGCGCATCGTCGAGCTCGTCGAGCCGACCGACGACGCGGCCTACGTCGTGATCCACGCCGAACACGGCTTTAGCACCAACCTCCCTCTCAAGGATCTACGAGGTGACCACGTGGCGCTGCTCGCGACCCACTACGAGGGTGAACCGCTCACGCCGAAGCACGGCTACCCGGTTCGCCTCCTCGTACCGCACCTGTACTTCTGGAAGTCAGCGAAGTGGGTGCGTGGACTCGAGTTCTCGGCGACCGATCGCCCTGGATTCTGGGAGCGCAACGGCTACCACAACTACGGCGACCCGTGGCGCGAACAGCGCTACTGGGAGGACTAGGTTGCGCTCGTAGTCTCCGGCCGTCGTCCTGCGCGCCGGCGAGGGAGGGAGAGACGAACCTCGCAGCAGCCTGGCCGCCGCCGCACAGGGCGAGCGCTTAATGCCACAGATCCGAAGCTCTCCATGAGGCCGTCGAGGAGCCCTCGTTCGGTCGCGCACACGACCGGGTGTTCGGTCGCAAGCTTGCCGAAGGGGCAGTGCTCTTGGCGCAACACACCGTCTCTGGTCGGCTCAGGGACAAAGCCGCTTCGGCGCAACGCCTCGGCGACGACTCGGACGCGCTCGGACGGGGCGTCGCTGCCTCGCTGCGCGGCGAGCCGCAGTCCGTGGAGGTGCCCGACCTCGTAGGCGATCGCTTCGGCGCGCTCCGTCGGGATCTCCTCGAGGAGGCGGCGCACCAGAGCTGCGAGGAGCTCGCTCTGGCCATCGAGGCCGTCGAGCAGCGTCGCGCCCGCTGGGGCTCGGTACCGCTTGGAGGGACGTCCGACGTGCACGTGCTGCGTCGTCTCGGCGACAGCGAGGTAGCCAGCCTCGACGAGGCGATCGAGATGGTGTCGCGCGACGTTGGGATGGAGGCCGAATCGTTGGGCGACCTCGGCGGTCGTCACGTCGGAGCGCTCGCGCGTCCACAGGTAGATCTCGCGTCGGGTCTCGTCGCCGAGCGCCCTCGCGAGCTGGTCGAGCGCGTGGCGCAGGCCAGAGCGTTGGCTCGCCTGCGTCTCCATCATGCCTCCTCGTCGCGCTCTCGCAGGGCCTACCCTGGCCTGCTCGTCACACAGACTAAGTTTATCGCTAGGCGCCTGGCGGGGAGGGGTGATGGCTCGGCTCGACGAAGCGGCGATCCTCGAACGGATTCGTGACGTCACTGACCCCGACTTCGACGCCAGCCTGGTGGCGCTCGGACTCGTCGACGTCGAGGTGTCGAGGCGAGCGGCTCGCGTGATCGCTCACGTCGTGCCAGGCTCGAGTGGCGTGGCGGACGCAGTCCGTAGCAGCTTGCGGGAGCGACTTGAGCCGGTGGGTGTCGAGACGAGCGTCGAGTTCCTCGACGAGGAGGGCCTGCAGCGCCTGGCCGAACGCCTCGAGACGCCGCAACAGCGCGCGGCTCGTGAGCGACGTGAGCCTCCCTTCTCGCGGGCGGAGGCGAGCACGCGAATCCTTGGCGTCTCCTCCGGCAAGGGAGGAGTGGGCAAGTCGAGCATCTCAGTGAACCTCGCGCTGGCGCTGGCAGCCTCGGGTGCACGCACCGCGATCATCGACGCTGACGTCTACGGCTTCTCGGTCCCGAAGATGCTCGGCGAGGAGCGCCCCCCTCGCGTGGTCGGTGACCTCATCGTGCCGCCGCGCGTGCGAGGTGTTCGGGTCATGTCGCTCGGCTTCTTCGTGGACGACGCGACGCCGGTCATCTGGCGTGGCCCGATGCTCCACGCGACTCTGCAGCAGTTCCTCGTCGACGTCGCGTGGGGGGAGCCCGACGACCTCGTCGTCGACATGCCTCCGGGTACCGGAGACGTCGCCCTCAGCCTCCAAGAGTTCCTACCTCGAACCGAGGTCTACGTGGTCACGACACCCCAGCCTGCGGCGCAGCGCGTCGCGCAGCGCTCGGCGATCGCAGCGCGCAAGCTCAAGCTGCCTGTGCGAGGTGTGATCGAGAACATGTCAGAGTTCGTCACCGATGGCGGGCAGCGCTACGCGATCTTCGGACGCGGGGGCGGCGACGTGCTCGCGGCGGCGCTGGGCGTGCCCGTGCTCGGCCGCATTCCTCTCACGATGGCCCTGCGTGAGGGGGGCGATGAGGGTGAGCCAGTCGTCGTGGCACATCCGCAGGACCCAGCCGCGGTGGCCATTCGAGAGCTCGCAGCGCGTATCGTGTCTCTTGGGCACGCACGCCGCTACCGTGCGGATCTGCGGATCCAGTCGCGCTAGGGGCATCGGGAGGCGAGGAGGGTACGTGCAGGTTCGCATCGGCATCACGCAGAGCCCGCGGGAACTGGAGCTCGAGCTTCCTGAGGACGCTGACCAGACCGAGGTCGCGGCCGCTGTGGACGCAGCGATCGACGCTGGTCGAGGCGTGCTCTGGCTCGAGGATCGACGGGGTCGCCGGGTCGGGGTGCCGGTCGCTCAGATCGCCTTCGTGGAGCTTGGTCCCGATCGAAACCAGCGCGCAGTCGGCTTTCGCGCCTGATGCGTCGCGATGGCGTCTGAGCTGCTGAGCCGTCGGCTCCTCGTCATCGCCGGCAAGGGGGGCGTTGGCAAGACGACGCTCGCGGCCGCTCTTGGAGTCCTCGCCGCA
>ML178754.1:0-6143 GCA_004366215.1 Actinomycetota bacterium
TGGACACCCAGGCTGCGCTCGAAGAGTACCTCCGAATCTGGGTGCGGGTCCCGTTCGTTACGAAGGTGCCGGGGCTCGGCCGCATCTTCGACTTCGTCGCCACCGCCGCTCCTGGCGTCCGCGAGCTCCTCGTCGTCGGCAAGATCTGCTACGAGATTCGCGAGGATCACTACGACCTCGTCGTCGTCGACCCTCCGGCGAGCGGACACGTGGTGTCACAGCTCGGCGTCACGAGCGGTGTTGGGGAGCTCATCAACGTTGGGCTCGTGCAAGGTCAGACGAGTTGGATGCTCGACATCCTCTCGGACGAGCGCACCTCCCTGGCGCTGCTCGTTGCTACCCCGGAGGAGACTCCGGTCGAGGAGGCGCTCGAGCTCGCTGATCGCCTGCGAGCCGAGACGCCGGTACACCTCGCCGGAGCGATCGTCAACCGTGTCGTGCCCGAGACGCTCGGTCCAGACGATCTCGCAGCGCTGAGGCGAGTTGCTCGCGACGGTCCTGAGGGGCTCGACGCTGCGCTCGGGGCCGCGGCTCTCGCCAACGGCATCGCGCGGCGTCACGCAGCGAACCGTCAGATCCTCGCCGATGGGCTCGGCGGGCTGCCGCTCGTCGAGGTTCCAGAGCTCTTCGCTCGGGTGCCAGAGGACCGTATCGCAGACGAACTCGCCGAAGTGCTCGAGGTCTCGCTGTGGTGAGCCCGGCACTCGAGGCCGTTGGCGACGTGGCGCGGCTGTTCATCGTCGGCGCTGGGGGCGTCGGCAAGACGACCGTGGCTGCAGGACTCGCGATCACCGCGGCCCTCGAGTACGAGGCGGACGTCCTCGTCATCACGGTAGACCCAGCGCGACGGCTCCAGAGCGCGCTCGGCCTCGACCACCTCTCCCTCGATCCCGTCGAGGTGCCCCTCGACGACCTCTCGGCACGAGGCAGGCTGCACGCCGCGAGCATCGACATGAAGCGCACGTGGGATGGGATCATCCGTCGCTGGGCTCCGAGCGAGGAGGTGCGAGGCCGCTTGCTCGCGAGTCCGATCTACGAGCACCTCTCATCGCGTTTCATCGGTTCCTACGACTACGCCGCCGTCGAGGTGCTCGCTGAGGTCCTCGAGCGTGGCTCTTGGGACCTCGTCGTCGTCGATACTCCACCCTCGCGCAACGCTCTCGATGTCCTCGACGCTCCCCGTCGACTCGTCGACTTCTTCCACTCCAACCTGCTTCGGGTCCTGACGCTGCCGCGACGGGCGCGAGCGTTCTCGCTCGCTGCGCGCCCCTTCTTCCTCGTCGCTGAAGCGGTGCTCGGGTCGGCGTTTCTCGAGGACATCACGACGTTCTTCGCTGACTTCGCGACGCTCGCTGACCCGCTGATCGAACGCTCTCGCCGGCTCGAGGCGCTCCTCACCGACGAGGCGACCGGCTTTGGCGTGGTGAGCACGCCACTTGGCCCGTCGCGGATCGAAGCTCAGCGCCTCGAGGTCGCGCTCGGAGCGAGGGGGTTGAGGGTGGCGTTGCGTGTCGTGAATCGGTGCTGGCCGTCGGCGTACTTCGAGCCCAGTGCGCGCTCGGCGCTCGCGTGGCTCCGAAGCGACGACGGCGTCGCACGGCTCGCGCGCGAGCTCGACGGGGATGAGGTGGCGGCACGCCGTCTCGCAGCCGAGCTCGCCGGCGTCTACGGGGAGCTCGCGGGGCTCGTCGCCGTGAGCGACGTTCGAGCGGACGAGGTCCTCGAGCTTGAGCTCACAGACGACGAGTTGACCACCCCAGCTGCCCTCGCCGCGCTCGCTCGGTCGGCTAGGCGTCGGGTGGGCATTGGGCGCGCAGGGTAGCATGGGCGCGGTGATCGACTACCACCTGCACCTGTGGCCACACGGCGAGCACGATCGGCCTGTCGAGCTCGACGAACTCGCCGCTTTCTGCGCTCGCGCTGCCGAGCGTGGCGTGCGCGAGATCGCTATCACGGAGCACTTCTACCGGTTTCGCCAGGCCCGAGGGTTGCTCGCGGGGTTCTTTCGGCGGTACCCCGAGTCTGGCGTTCGCGCGGCGATGGAGGCCTACTGGGAGGAGAACGCGCAGGCGGACCTAGACGCCTACGTGGCGGCGGTCCTCGACGCCAAGGAGGCCGGACTGCCCGTGGTCCTCGGACTCGAGGTCGACTACTACGAGGGTGAGATGGACCGCGTGGCTGCCATGCTCGCGGGCTACCCTTTCGACGTGCTCCTTGGGTCGGTGCACTGGATCCAGGCCTGGGCTTTCGATCACCTGTCCGACCCGGTCATGATGGCCGAGTGGGAGCGTGTCGGCGTCGAGCCAGCGTGGGCAGCCTACACGAGGAGCCTCGAGGAGCTCGCCGCGAGCGGGGCGGTCGACGTCCTCGCACACCCCGATCTCATCAAGGTGGCCGGCCATCGGCCGAGCGTGCCCGAGGAGTACGAAGCGCGTATGGCGGAGGCGGCTGCGAGCAGCGGGATCGCAGCCGAGGTGTCCTCGGCTGGGGCTCGAAAGCCTGTCGGGGAGCTCTACCCCTCGCCGCGGCTGCTCGCGCGCTTCGTCAGCGCTGGTGTGGCGCTCACGACCGCGTCGGACTCGCACGGCCTCGGCGACGTCGCGGACCGTGCCGACGAGATCGCTGCGGCGCTGACCGCGGCCGGCGCGACGGAGCTCGCGACCTTCCGAGCGCGCCGTCGAGTCGCGCTCCCGCTCGCTCATCGTGGTTCCTGAGGTCACCGCACGCCTGAGTGCGCGCCAGCAGCGTGCGCTCAGGGAGCTCCTTCGGTTCTGGGGGTTCCTCGCTGACCTCGCCTTCTCCGATCTCTACGTGGCGGTGCCGGTCGGCGAGGGTGTCGAGGTCGTCGCTCAGATCCGACCCGCGACGACGCAGACGGTGCACCCTGGGGATCTCGTGGGCACTCAGCTCTCGCGTGCTAGCGCTCGCCACCTTCTCGAGGCGCTCGAGACCGGCGTCGTCACGAGCGCTGATCGCAGCCAGGCTGGTCGCACGATTCGATCGTCGGCGGTGCCGCTCTCGGTCGAGGGCGAGGCTCCCTACGCCCTCCTCGTGCGTGAGCAGCTCCTCGATCACTACCGGAGCCCGAGCGAACTCGAGGCGACCTACAAGGCTCTCTACGAGCGATTCAGTCGCATGGTCCTCCAGGGGAGCTTCCCCTACGCTCAGAGCGAGGTCGAAGAGGCGCCCCGGGTGGGTGACGGCGTGCTCGTGCTCGATCGTGCCGGACGCATCACTTTTCTCTCCCCGAATGCGACGAGCGCCCTCCACCGCCTCGGCGCGACTGAGGTGCAGCGCGGTGTGACGCTCGAGGACGTCGGCGTCAGCGTGGTGGCCCCGGCACGTGCGGCCATGCTCGGTGCGCCCGTGCTCGAGGAGGTTGAACACGCAGCGGGCGCGACGGTCACGTTCTACTGCCTGCCCCTCTACGACGCAGGCGACCTGACTGGTCACGTCGTGCTGGTGCGCGACGTGACCGACGTGCGCCAGCGCGATCGCCTCATCGCCTCGAAAGACGCGACCATCCGAGAGGTGCACCACCGAGTCAAGAACAACCTCCAGACGATCTCGTCGCTGCTACGGCTCCAGTCGCGGCGTCTTCACGATCCCGAGGCGATCGCCGCGCTCGCCGAGGCGGAGCGACGCATTCGCTCCATCGCCCTCGTGCACGAGTTCCTCTCGCGCGACGTCGCGGAGCAGGTCGAGGCTGACGAGGTGTTGGCGGCGATAGGGCGCCTCGTCCAAGAGTCCAACCTCCCTGGGCGTCGCCTCGAGGTCGTCGTCGAGGGTACCGCAGGTCGGGTCGAGGCGACGTGCGTGACGCCGCTCGCGATCGCGCTCGCTGAGCTGATGCAGAACTCGCTCGAGCACGGCTACGGAGCGAGCCGCGACCACCTACGCGTCGAGGTTGCCCTCGAGCGTCGCGGTGGCGAGCTCTGGGTCGTCGTCGCCGATGACGGCGTTGGCTACCCGGCCGACCTCGACGAGCGGGTAGCGCACTCGCTCGGCCTTGCGATCGTGCGAGACCTCGTCGTCTCCCAGCTCGGGGGAACGCTGCAGCTGACCCGCGCGCCTGGTGGCGGCGCACTCGCGCGCCTGCGCATCCCCGTGGAGCGGACAGGGCGCTGACGTGGTTCGGAGACGGGACTCTGGTACGCTTGGCCGTAGGTGGATCTCGACTCAGCGAGGGAGGCGGTCGCGGTGAAGGTGGCGGTGTGCACCAAGCAGATTCCAGACCCGCAAGCCCCGCAGCATCTTGGTGAGGACCTGCGCCTCGTGCGCAGCGGCAAGGCGCTCCTCGATGACGCCGACACCTACGGCGTCGAGCTCGGTCTTCGGCTCACCGAGGCGTCGGGCGGCGACGTCGTCGTGGTCTCGATGGTCCCGGGTGGCGAGACGGCCGGTGTGCGCCAAGCCCTCGCGATGGGCGCGGCGAGCGCCGTCGTCGTGAGCGACGAGCGGCTCGAGGGGGCTGATGCGCTGACGACGGCACGAGTCCTCGCCGCGGTGGTGCGTCGGCTCGGCGCCGACCTTGTGATCACGGCGACCGAGTCCACGGATGGCTACACGGGAACGGTCGCGGGACAGATCGCCGGCCTGCTTGGGTGGCCGGCGCTGACGTTCACTCGCGGCCTGCACCTCGAGGGATCCCGCGTGACCGCGGAGCGTCAGGTTGAGGATGGCGTCTGGGTCGTCGAGGCGGAGCTCCCCTGCGTCGTCAGCGTCACTGCCGGAATCGTCGACCCTCGATACCCGTCGTTCAAGGGGATCATGAGCGCCAAGTCGAAGCCGGTCGAGCAGCTCTCGCTCGACGATCTCGGGCTCGGCGTGCAGGTTCGCGAGCGTGTCCGCAGTGCGCGTGAGGCGGAGGCGCGCTCGGCGGGCACCGTCATCGAGGACGACGGTACGGCGGAGGCGGCAATCGTCGCGTTCCTCGAGTCGATCAAGGTTCTCTAGGGAGGCGCCATGGCAACCGCGTGGGTGATCGCAGAGCAGCGTGACGGAGTGCTCGCGCCGGTCACGGCGGAGCTCGTGACCGCAGCTCGCGAGCTCGCAGTCGACGTCGCAGTGCTCGTGGCAGGGGGTGGTGCGGAGGCGGTCGAGGCGCTCGGCCGCTTCGGAGTGACGCGCGTCGTCGACGTGGGACCCCTCGGCGACGTGCTGGCAGGCCCGATTCTCGGAGCGACGGTCGCACGGCTCATCGGCGACGCGCCGGCCTTCGTCCTGACGGCTCAGACCTACACCGGCCGTGACGCGGCTGCTCGGGCATCCGTGGAGCTCGATGCGCCGGTACTCACGAACGCTGTCGGACTACGCCGGGATGGCGCCGAGCTCGTGACCGAGCACCAGATCTTTGGAGGCAGCCTCGTCGTCGAGGCCGCGGCCGACGCTGAGCGTGTCGTCGTCGCGGTGCGGCCAAAGAGCGTCGTTGCGGTGGAGGTCGACGAGCAGACGCAGCCGACGCTCAGTGCGGCGACAGCCGTGACGGAGGCGCCGGGCGTGATGGTCCGTGTCATCGAGCGTCGGCGTGAAGAGCGTGCCGGGCCGAGCCTCGACGAGGCGACGGTAGTGGTCTCCGGTGGTCGCGGGCTTGGCAAGCCGGAGGCGTACCGCTACGTTGAGGAGCTCGCGTCGCTGCTCGGCGGCGCGCCGGGCGCCTCGCGCGCGATCGTCGACGCGGGGTGGGTACCCTACGCGTACCAGGTGGGTCAGACCGGCACCACCGTCAAACCCGAGCTCTACGTTGCCGTCGGCATCTCGGGGGCGACCCAGCACCTCGTCGGCATGAAGGGTGCGAAGCACATCGTCGCCATCAACAAAGACAAGGACGCCCCGATCTTCAGCGTCGCCGACCTCGGCGTCGTTGGGGATGCGCTCTCGCTCATGCCTCGGCTCATCGAGGCGGTACGCGAGCGGCGTCACGCTTCCTAGCGAGGCGTGCCGAGCGACACCGCGTGCTCGGGTGGCAACGCCGCGGCGAGAGCCTCCGAGGCGAAGAGAACGCTCGAGGCGCAGCGACGCAGGGTAGGGATGGTGGCAGCTCGGGTAGTCGCGAGCGAGGCGCCCCGCGGCGCAAGCTGCGGGGCGCCGTCGTCTCTCGTCGACCGGGCCTAGGAGGCCTTCTTCGTCTCCCAGAAGATCTC
>ML178754.1:6153-7705 GCA_004366215.1 Actinomycetota bacterium
GTTGATCTTGGAGAGCAGCTGCTCTGCGATCGCGACGTCGTTCTGACGCTTCGCCTGGCTCGTGAGCTTCTTCGTCGACCAGAAGAGCTCGTGGAGCTGTGGGTACTTCTCGAGGTGCGCCGGCTGGAAGTACTGGTACCACAGGACGTCGAGGTGGTGGTTGCACTCCTCGGCGCGCTGCTCCTTGATGAGCGTCGCTCGGTCGCGGAAGTACGGGTCATCCGACGCGTTGTACTTCTCCATGATCGCCTTGATGGACTCTGCCTCGACACGCGCCTGGGCCGGATCGTAAACGCCGCACGGCAGGTCGCAGTGGGCAGAGACGGGGCGCGGGGCGCTGATGCGGTCGAGTGCCCCCAACAAGCGTGCAAGCAGCATGGCCATCCTTCCTCCCTCACGTCAGGCCAGCCATCGGCAGAGCCGCTGCTGGTCAACGAACCCGTGGTGAGCACCAGGGGTAGGCACCAACGCGTGCCAGTGCCAGCTTAGCCAGGAGGCCGGCGACTGGGCTAGCGGAGTCGTCCGGCCGCAACGAGGTCGACGAGGATGCCGGCGACGGCGCCAGCCAGGATGAGCGCGACGACGACCTCCACGAGGCAGCCGAGGGTTCGGAGCGGATGGAGCAGGACGTGCACGATGAGTGCGACGATGAGGATGAGAGCGATGATCTCCATCGGGACCTCCTTCGGCGGAACCGCCACGACGGCCGCCTCGAGAAGGCTAGTGCTCGGGGCGAGCAAGCTCGCGGCTGCGGCGCTGTGCTGCGGTGAGAGCGCTCATGATGGCGCCTCGGACCGCGCGGTCTTCGAGGACGCTGATGCCTGCGGCCGTCGTGCCAGCAGGCGAGGTGACGGCGAGCCGGAGGGTTCGAGGGTCGACGCCGCGCGCTGCGCGCAGGGCGGCTGTGCCGGCGACGGTCTCCGTGGCGAGTTCGAGCGCGAGGTCGGCACTGAGTCCGAGACCGACGCCGCCCTCTTGGAGCGCCTCGATCAGCAGTAGCACGACGGCTGGCCCTGATCCAGACAACGCAGTGCCTGCGTCAAAGAGCTGCTCGTCGAGGCGCCGGACGATGCCAAGGAGGCCAAAGAGCTCCTCCGCCTCAGCCTGCGTGAGTGGGTCGACCCCGGGTGCCTCCGCGCTCAGGGTGACGCCACGGCCCACCGCGCACGGGAGGTTCGGCATGACACGCGCGACTCCCTGAGCGTGAGGGAGCAGTGCACGCAGACGCGCGACAGGGACCCCAGCGGCGATCGAGATGACCCGACTGTCTGAGGCGATCTGCTGTGCGACGCCGGGGAGCTGGCCGGGTTTGACCGCGAGGATCGTGCGTCGAGCGGGTGACGACGCATCGACGTGGCGGATGCGCCCGTCCAGCGCGGTGAGCGCGTCTGCGCGGGCCGCATCCACGTCGGCGACGCCGATGCTCGTCGGTCCCGAGGCGCCGCCCGCCGAGGCGCGCGCGAGTCCGGTGACGATGGCACTTCCCATCTGACCGCAGCCGACCACGAGGAGATCCAGCATCAGCGGTAGCTTAGGCGCGGCTTGCGCAGGC
>SIRY01000066.1 GCA_004366215.1 Actinomycetota bacterium
AACCACTCGGCGCACGAGGCCGATCGGGGGCTCTCGCTGCGCCTCTGCCGGCCCGCTCAGCAAGGCGCGAAGCTCGTCAGCGAGCCGTCGCTCGAGGTCGTCGAGCCACGGCACATCGCCTTCACCCTCGCGCGCGAGCTCGTTGCCGAGCCGGACGACGAAGGCCGGGAGTGCGTCGAGGAGCGCGCTGAGGTACGCCTCGCTGGCCAGCTCAAAGGGCGGTACGTCCTGCATGGGGTATGCCCTCCTAGCTCTCCACCACGTCCCCGACTAGCTCGACGTCGACACCGCGAGCGCGCAGCCAATCGATCGCCCCCATGAGCTCGGCCTCAGAACCCTCGAGCTCGCAGACGATCCACCCGCTGTCGTCCTCCACGTTGGCACGCCGAATGTTCACGAGCACTCCGTGATCCCTTACGAGCTGCGCGATCACGGGCTCGTGGATCAGCTCGCCCTCGTACCAGAGCTTGGCCTTGAACCGAGCCACCCCACCACCTCCGATCTCCGCGAACCCCTCGAAGCCCTCCGACGCTCTAGATCAACAAGGTCGAGCGTAGTGAACTCGAAGCCAAGCTGCGAGCCGATCGCAGTGATTTGCTCGGCGTTGGCAGCGACCTTGGAGAAATCGCGCCGTGACACCTCGAGTCGGGCGATCCGACCGTGGTGACGCACGCGAAAGTCGCGGAATCCCAGCCCACGAAGCTCCTGCTCGAAGCGCTCCACAACCCGAAGTGCGGGTGCCCGTACCGGTGAGCCCTGAGGGATTCGCGAGGCGAGGCAGGCTGCTGCGGGCTTCTCTGCGAGCCAGTCAAGGCCGAGCTCACGAGCGAGCGTCCTGATCGCATCCTTGCCCAGGCCGAGCTCGAGGTACGGCGAGCGAACCCCCGCGTGTTCTGCCGCGAGCATACCTGGGCGCCAGTCACCGAGATCGTCAACGTGCGAACCTACGACGAGCACCGCATGGCGCTCCTGAGCAATCGGCGCGGCTGCTCGAAAGAGGTGCTGCTTGCAGACGTAGCACCGCATCTGGTCGTTGCGGACGTAGGCGGGATCGTCGCCCTCATGCGTCACGACCTCGATGTGAGAAACACCGGTCGTACGCACGAGCCGGATGATGTCCTGTCGCTCGCTCTCCGCGAGCGACGCCGAGACTCCCGTCACGGCCACAGCCTGGCTCCCGAGTGCCTCGTACGCGATGGCGGCGAGCACACCAGAGTCGACTCCACCAGAGAGCAAGACGACTGCGCTCGAAGCCTCACGAAACCAGGTCATGAGGGCATCGTGGGCTTGAGAGTTCACCACAGGCCAGAGCCTAGGGCTCCAGCGTGCTACAGCAGGCCAAAGGCCTCCGCTGGATCCGACAGCATCCCCACGTAGAACCGTCCGAACTCTGCGTAGCGAGCCGAGGCTTCGTCGTAGCGAAGTGTGTAGACGACGTCCTTGATGTCGTCGGGTCGCTGCGCGAACAGGGTCACGCCCCACTCCCACTCCGACAGGCCGGTCGCACCCGTGACGAGCTGGATGACGCGCCCTGCAAACTTGCGTCCCGAGGCGCCGTGGCCGTACATGAGGCGCTCGCGCTCGTCGTACGGCAAGGCGTACCAGTTGTAGCGATCACCTCGACGCTTGAGCATCGGGTAGAAACACCAGTTCGGCAAGCCTGCAGGTGGAAGCACTGGGTAGAGTCGCGGGCGCCGCCGATCTTCCGGTAGGTGCTGCGAGTACTCAGAGACCTCGGTGATCGAGAGAAACGAGTCCGCCCACACGAGGCCTGCTCGCTGGAGCGAGATCTGAAGAGCGCGGAGCTCCCGCACGTCGTCGCTGAGGGCCATGACCGCGAGCGGCGCAAGATGACCGAGCAGGCTCACGGTCATCACCTGCAGTCCTCGCGTCTGTGCGTCCTTTACGACCCGAATCGCCTCCTCTGGAGCGAACCGCTCCCCTGGTCCGCCGAAGAGGTGCACCACCGCAAGACCCGACCGCACCCGTGTGCTGCCGTCGTCGCAAGTCTCTACCGTCACTCCTGCTTCCTCTCCTCACCCGTCGACCGTGGCTGACCTGCCCGCATCGCCGCGTCGCGCCGTCCAGCGATCGACGCCCCTTCGAGAAGCCGACCCGCTGGCAACGGCACCGTCATGGGGTGCGACTCCTGAAGGCGATGGGCACGAGCGACGGCCTCGTGGTACGCCTCGATCTGCGCTTTCATCGAGGCCTCCGCGTACACCGAGCCGTCGATCAGGATGCCTGGCCGACGCTCCATGATCGCAATGATGTCATCACCGGTGATCGTCTTCGACGTCTCGAGCGCGTGCGCCACCGCGAGGATGTCGTAGCGATGCTCGGTCACGATGCGCTCGACTCTCGCGTAGAGCTCCTCGAGTCGACGCTCGACGCGGTCACCAAGACCCACCTTCGAGCGGGCATCCTCTTGACCGAGCGGATGACGCCGCTGAGAGGCGACTCCGCCAACCCCCAGGTCTCGAACCGCGTCGAGCTGCAGGATCGTCTCGCCCATGCCCCAGGAGGTGTCCATGAGCGCCGCCAGCCGCGATGCAGAGAACAGGTCACCTGCGACGCCCGAGGTGTTGTCACCACCGAAGAACGCGCGCTCACCAGCGAGCGAAGCTAGTCCCACCATGATGTCGGCCTCAAACTCCGATCGCCACCGCGTGAAACGCTCTTCCTTGGGTAGGTAGGACACCAGGCCCAAGAAGTTCGAGCCCTTCTCGATCGTCGCGATGTCGATGATCGAGTTGCGCCGCACCACGACGGCAACGACGGCGTGACACGCCTCGTGCACCGCAACCGCATGCCGCTCTCGCTCGACGTACTCCACGTCCTCAGGAAGACCGAACGTCTTGATCTGCTTTGCCCGCACCATGTCGTGCCACTCGATGACGTCTCGGCCTTCGCGGATGGCAATGATGAGTGCCTCGTTGACCATGTCCTTGATCGCAGCACCGGATAGATACGGGGTCATCGTCGCAAGTCGGTCTACATCCTCGTCGCTCAAGTTGTGGTGTACCTTCGCGAGGTACCCCTGGAACGTTCGGACCCTTCCCTCTTTCGACGGGTAGCCAACCCGGTAGCTGCGATCGATCCTGCCGGGACGCAGCAGTGCCTCGTCAAGGACGTCAGGCAGGTTGGTCGCAAGGATGGTCAAGATCCGGTACTTCGGCGGCTCTTTTGGCTTCAGACCGAGCGCCCTGCGCACGACTCGGTTCCAGAAGCCCCGTGGCTTCTGCAGCCCAGAGAGCTCGGTGAGGAGGGCTTGCAGCGTGCCATCCATGCCCCCAAACCCAGGCACCACGTAGCGAAAGATCGATCGCCCCTTCGCCTGCGGGTCGGGCTCCTCAGGGCGGAGGCGACGGAGTTCTTCCTCAAAGAGCACTTGCTGCGTCACGGGATCGAAGTAGTGGCCACCATGACATGACGCCCGGTCACTGAGCAGCGGCGAGCCCGCCAGCCGAAACCTTCCATCAGCGCCGGCGAGTGCCCCTCGCGATCCGAGCGAGTCAGCCTCGTCGAAGAAGGCGACCACTCCCCCGTAGCGTACCGACAGCTTCCGCAGGCGCCGAAAGATGGACTTCACCTTCAAGATGCCGACACCGATGAACATGTTCGCGAAGGCGCCCGGCTCGACGAAAACGAAGGGAACCTGCGTCTCGCCCGCTACAGCCTCAGCGATGAGCGTCTTGCCCGTTCCTGGAGGGCCCCACAGCAGTATTCCAGTGGGGACGTACCCACCCTTCTCCTCGATGCGCTCGGGGTCAGTGAGAAAGATCAGATTCTCCTTGATGCGCTCGAGCACCGCATCCTGACCCCACACGTCATCGAACCGGGTCTTCACGTCGCCCGGAAAGTAGACCTCGTAACCGCCTTTGGAGAGGTACCAGAAGATCGCGACGAAAGAGCCCACGCCGAGGAGTAGGTAGGCCGCGATTTGGATGATCGTCGGCAGCGAGTTCATGATGATGCCCGGCACGATGAACAACGCGAACCAGGGCGAGACATGGTAGTGGGCTGCCAACACGACAGAGAGGAGCGCAAGGAGCCCAACGATCTTCAGCGCGCGGGCGACTCGATACCGCGTCCAGTCACCGCCTCGGCGTGAGAGGCGGCTCAGCGGCTCGACAACGGCATCGTTCCACGCTTGATTCCAGACCGCCGAGCGCTCCAGCCAGACCAGGTTTAGCTGGCGAAACACCTCGATGACAACGAGTGTCGTTAGCCACCAGTCCGACTGGAGCACCGAGGTGAGGGCCACACCCGTGGGCTCGAGTGGATTCGCGCTCGTCTTCGTGGCGGTCAGCCACGCGATGATGAGCGCGAGCAAGAGTAGGACTTTGACGCGGTCCCACAGTGCCAAGGGGGGTCGGCACCCGGGTCGCGCGCTCGCTCGGCCGCGCTTTGTGGACGAAGTTGCACTCATGGCGTCGCCTCCACTCCAAATGAATCGACGACCTGCCCGATGACCCCGGCATTCTGTCGGAAGCAGCGGAGATCGCAGCCAACACCGACCACGTAGGCCCACGACGTCGCGGCGTTGACCTCAGCAATCTGCTCGAGCTCGATTGGGGGCGCCGAGCCGACCCGCTCTTCCACCGTCATCTCAGACCCCCGGAACCCCCCCGAACGTACGAACGTCTTGTAAGAGAGCACGGTGAAGTGGTCGAGCGAGGACGAGGGGTTGAACGGATCCTGCTGGAGAATGAGCGTCCGCAGCGTCGCCAAGGAGAAGGTGTCCTGCTCCTGCGGGGTCAGCGCCTCGGCTTTGACGATCCCAAAGGGAAACGGCAGGCCAAAGCCCGAGGCCACGGCGGCGAGGCTGCTCACGTGACGGCCGACGATGATGTTGCCCCAGAGGCTCTGCTCGACCTCGTGCAGCGTGGCGAGGCTCGCGCGAGGATCGGCCGTCGAGAACACCTGCTCGACGTCGAAGCGCTGCCACGACGTTGGGATGGCGAAGTAGACCGACTCGCCCGCAGCGTCGCCGTGGCTGATGTACGAGAGCCCGGATCCGGTGCAGCTGGACGCGAGGACCCCCAACGCAGTCAGACCGAGCGCACCGATCACGCTCCTGCGAGTTCGAGCTACCGCCCACACTCACCACGCCTTCCTCGAACGAGGGACCACTTTGGTCTCGAGGCCCAGTCCCCATGCTACAGCCCGGCCTTGAGTTGAGGTCAGAGCAAGCCTGAGGAATGCTGAATCGGCCGCATCGCCAGAGAGGGGAGCTGGGTATCCAGCTCCCCTCTCTCGATATCCTTGAGCGATCCTCGAACTACGAGCGACGAGGAGCCCGCTCTCGGCGCGAGATGGCCTAGAAGTCCTCCATCCCAGCGCCTGGGTTCGGAGCGGGCTTCGGCTCTGGCTTGTCGACGACAACCGCCTCGGTCGTGAGGAACAGGCCCGCGATCGAGGCCGCGTTCTGCAGTGCCGACCGCGTTACCTTCACAGCATCGATGACGCCAGCCGCGACGAGGTCCTCGTAGGCGCCGGTCGCCGCGTTAAGGCCCTCGTTCGAGTTGCTCAGCCCCTTGACCCGCTCGACGACGACGCCACCCTCGAGGCCGGCGTTCGTGGCGATCTGGCGCAGAGGCTCCTCAACAGCCTTCGCGACGATGCGAGCACCGGTGGCTTCGTCACCCTCGAGCTTCTCGGCCTTGTCAAGGATTGCTCGCTGAGCACGCAGGAGTGCCACGCCACCACCAGGTACGACACCCTCCTCAATGGCAGCCTTCGTAGTAGACACGGCGTCCTCGATACGGTGCTTCTTCTCCTTGAGCTCGACTTCGGTCGCCGCGCCGACCTTGATGATCGCGACGCCGCCGGAGAGCTTCGCAAGCCGCTCCTGCAGCTTCTCGCGGTCGTAGTCCGAGTCGGTGGTCTCGATCTCGTTGCGGATCTGCTGAATCCGACCCTTGATGTCCGCCTCGGAGCCGGCGCCCTCGATGATCGTTGTCTCGTCCTTGGTCACCTCCACGCGACGAGCCCGCCCAAGCAGGTCCAGCGTGGTGTTCTCCAGCTTCAGACCGACCTCCTCGGAGATGACCTGCCCACCGGTGAGGATAGCGATGTCCTGCAGCATCGCCTTGCGTCGCTCACCGAACCCTGGGGCCTTGACAGCCACCGAGCGGAACGTGCCTCGGATCTTGTTGACGACGAGGGTAGCGAGCGCCTCACCCTCGACATCTTCAGCGATGATCAGGAGCGGCTTGCCAGCCTGCATCACCTTCTCGAGAACCGGCAGCAGCTCACGGATTGAGGAGATCTTCGAACCGTAGAGCAGGATGTACGGATCCTCGAGCTCCGCAGTCATGGCCTCCGGATCCGTCGCAAAGTACGGAGAGATGTAGCCCTTGTCGAAGCGCATACCCTCGACGAGCTCGATCTCCATGCCGAAGGTCTGTGACTCCTCGACGGTGATGACACCGTCCTTGCCGACCCGCTCGATCGCCTCCGAGATCATCGCGCCAACCTCCGGGTCAGCGGCCGAGATAGCGGCGACCTGCGCGATCTGCTCTCGCGTCTCCGTCTCCTTCGCAATCGATTTGAGCGCGAGGACCGCTTCGCTAACAGCCTCTTCAATGCCGCGCTTGAGTGCCATGGGGTTGGCGCCAGCGGCGACGTTCTTGAGGCCCTCACGCACCATCGCCCAGGCAAGAACCGTCGCGGTCGTCGTCCCATCACCAGCGACGTCGTCCGTCTTCTTCGCGACCTCCTTCACGAGGTCTGCCCCGAGCTTCTCGAACGGTTCCTCGAGCTCGATCTCTTTGGCGATGGAGACGCCGTCGTTCGTGATCGTCGGGGCGCCCCACTTCTTGTCGAGCACGACGTTACGGCCCTTTGGGCCGAGCGTGACGCGAACCGCGTCCGCAAGCTTGTTCATCCCGAGTTCGAGCTTGCGACGAGCGTCTTCGTCGAACGCGATGAGCTTGGCCATCTTCGCCTCCCTACTCTCTCGCGAGACCTTCCAGGAGCACGCCTCACTAGCAGCGCGCTGCTAGTGACCGTGACACCAACGTCTTAGCACTCACCTATGCCGAGTGCTAATGTTAGCGGCTGTCGGCGTCACTCCCGCCCGCGACCGCTGGCACGACCGAGATGACGTCGCCATCGCCGACGCTCGTCGCGAGCCCCGAGAGAAACCTGATGTCCTCGTCACGAACGAAGACGTTCACGAAGCGCCGTGGCTCCCCCGTCGCATCGAGGATGCGCTCAGCGAGCTCGGGGTGCGTCGAAGCCACCGCGGCCAAGGCCTCCCCAACCGTCGCGACGTCCTCAACGAGCAGCTCGCCCTGTCCACCCGCTAGTGAACGGAGCTGAGCTGGAATGCGAACCCGAACCGCCACTCGATCCTCCTCGCTCACATCTCCACGGCACTCGGCTCCCTGCCCCGCTCGGCAACGGAGTCTCGCGTGGGGGCAAGGAGCGACCACAACGCGTCCATCGATGGTGCGATGGTGGCACCAACATCCACGACGCCCTCGATGGCTTCGACCGTCTTGAGTCCGTTACCGCTGAGGAACGCTACGACACGCTCATCAGGACGGACGACGCCCCGCTCGGCGAGCTGACGCAACGTCGCGATCGTAACGCCTCCGGCCGTCTCGACGAAGATCCCCTCAGTCGCCGCGAGCAGCCGGATGGCGTCGAGAATCTCATCATCACTCACGGCAGCGATCTCTCCACCAGTGTTCCGCGCCGCCTCGAGGGCGTAGACGCCGTCCGCGGGGTTACCGATGGCGAGCGACTTGGCGATGGTCGAGGGCTTGACCGGCCGTACCACGGATCGACCCTCCGCAAAGGCCTGCGCCACTGGGCTACAGCCGGCCGGCTGCGCTCCGGAAATGCGGACCTTGGGCGCCTCTGGCATGAGGCCGACGAGGGCGAGTTCCTCGAAGCCGCGCAAGATGCGCGTCAGCTGGCTTCCAGAGGCAACCGGCACCACGACGTGGTCAGGAAACTGCCAGCCCAGCTGCTCAACAACCTCAAACGCGAGCGTCTTCGAACCCTCGGCGTAGAAGGGGCGAAGGTTCACGTTGGCGAACGCCCAGTCATCTCGCTCGGACACGAGCTCAGCGCAGAGTCGGTTGACGTCGTCGTAGGTGCCGTCCACCGCGATGATCTGAGCGCCGTAGACGGCAGTTGCAAGCACCTTGACGCGCTCGAGGTTGGCCGGGATGAAGATGTAAGCGTCCATACCGGCCCGTGCCGCGTGCGCAGCAACCGCGTTGGCGAGATTGCCCGTGGAGGCACATGAGGCCACCCGCATGTCGAACTCGCGGGCCTTCGAAAGCGCAATCGACACCACGCGATCCTTGAAGGACCCCGTTGGGTTCACGGTGTCGTTCTTGAGGTAGAGCTCGCGCAATCCGAGCTCGGAGGCAAGCCGGGGAGCTGGCAAGAGCGGTGTGAAGCCGGCTCCGAGATCAACTCGCCGCTTTGTGTCGACCGGAAGCAGTGAGGCGTAGCGCCAGAGTGATGGCGGGCCCGACGCGATCTGCTCTCGAGAGACGGTGCGAGCGATGGCCGCGTAGTCGTAGGTAACC
>SIRY01000067.1 GCA_004366215.1 Actinomycetota bacterium
GCGCAAGGCACGAGCTGCGTGCTCCCACCGGCACGCCCCTCCGAGAACGCCGCCACGCCTCCTCGTCCCTTCACGACGACGACGCGGCCAGATCTCTGCGGAAGCTGCGCGACCTCGCGTGGCATGAGGCTCAGGTGCGTCGTGGCCCGGCGACCGACCATCGAGGTGATCTCGACAGCTCGCGCAGCGTCCACCGTGTTGACGAGCTCAACGCTGGAGGCCACCGCGCCCGCCAAGGGCGGCGCTAGGCAAAACCACACCTGCGAGGCCGCCTGCGTCACGACCGCCGGCTCCGTGAGCGCCGCGATCACTTGGGCTCCTGAGAGCTCACCGTGACCAGGGAGCGAGAACGTAGCTTGCCGCGCGCGAGCCGGTAGGAGTCCGGCGACGATGACACCAGCCAGCACCACCAGCGTGAGCGCCCAACGACGCCCGATGGGAACCCTCATCGTCGGGTAGCCTCGGTCGTCACGAAGGATCGGTCGGACCCGTCGACCTCGCGTCGCGTTCGGAACCGACGCAGGTCTCGAACGTCGACGCCCACGAGGGAGGCGAGCAGCCACGCCAACGTCCCTGCTGCGACCACCTCGCTGAGGACGAACCACGCAGGCACCGAACCCGGGGCAGGCTGGCGAGGAGGTTGGTCGGTGACGTTGACGGTGAGCGACGAGGTGCCTAGGAGCTGGCGAAGATCCACCTGACGCTCAATGCCGAGCGCGACCGCGCGCGCGAGCGGGGACGGCTGCGTCACGAGCACGACGACCTCACCGATCCCCGCTCGAGCAAGTGCTCGGCCAAGCTCGACGGTCTGACCGGCGAGTGCGTCGATGACGAGTGGCCGCAGCTGGCCGTAGCCCGCGGTCACGGGCGGGCCCAACTGACCAAGGAAGGTCGGCTGCGCACCGTTCGTCACCGCGAGCGACACGTTGCTCGCTATCGGAGCCCCACGTATCGGGCCACCCGGGCCGACCTCGATCCACAACGTCTGCAACGGGCGAGTCGAGAAGCCGCCGGCGAGGGCGACGCTCGCCTCTGGCAGGGTCACCGGGGCCGCTGGAGCGATGAGAGCTGAGGCCACAGCCCACAGCGAGACGAGCGCAGCCGCGAGCCCAAGCCCGACGCCAAGGAGGTGGAGTGGGCCAAGCCGCCGTCGTCGTAGCCACCCCCGAGCGGCGTCGATGCCATGCGGGGCTGCGAGCAGGACGAGCAGGGCTGCGAAGTCGTCGACGTAGGCTGGTTCGAACGGATTCGCCCCGAAGAGACCCAGGCTCGCGAGCGCTCCGATGGCCCCGAGGACGACGCCGGTCAGCGTGCGCCACAGCGCAACCTGAGCTCGATCCCCCTCACCGAGGGCGGCGCCGAGGCCTGCGACCGCCGCCACGACGACCAGCCACGGGCCAGGACCGACGAGGTAGCCCGCCCCGAACAGGTGCGCTGCGAGACTCTGGGCCAAAGCCCCCGGAGCGCCGTGGAAGACGACGCTGACTCCGGGGTGCCACACGACGAGCGCGACCACCCACGGGAGGTTGGTGAGCACGGCCAGTCCCAGCGCCTCACCCGCCGCTCTGCCGAGTCGCCGCAGGCGATACTCGTCACGAATCGCCGCCCACACGCCGAGCTCGAGTGCGACGAGACCTCCCCAGACGATGACCGTCATCGGCGCGATCGCTAAGGCGAGAGCGACGACGACGTCGAGCCGCCGTCTGGCGCGCACCGCGATGCGGGGGCTCAGTCGCTGGCTCTGAGACGCGGCGAGGGTCGCACCGACCAACGCAGGTATGAGAGCCCACGCGACGATGAGCGAGAGCGATGCGCGCGCGACGCCGAGAGCGAGTCCTGGCCCCACAGCCCAGGCGAGCGCGACGAGGCTGGCGGGTAGCTCTGAGAGCTCTCGACGCGCGAGTCGAGCTACCAGCAGCGGTGAAGCGACCGCGCTCAGCAGGACGAGCAGACGAACCGCTGCGCCGACGTCGCCACCGAGCACCGCGGCGAGCAAGCCAACGAGCCCGGTGCCAAGCGGCGCCACCGACCGGCCAAGCACGATCGAGCTGCCGAGTGCATGGCTCCACGCTCCGAGCAACGTCCCAGCACTCATCCCGCCGAGCAGGGTTCCACCTGGACCTGTGCTGAGCAGAGCGTTGCGAACCCCGAGCACGGCGACCACCTCTGCAGCGAGCAGCGCCCGGCGCGCGCCATCGCTGCGCGGAATCCACCGAGCGAGGCGCCGCGGGGGCGCTCCGAGGGAGGACGCGGGCCCGCGCTGGGGAGCGGCGCTCTCCCGGCGCGGAGCGACGACGCCTCGGTGACCAAAGGCGCTCAGTTCTCGCGACCGCGCTGCGCGTCGACGCCGCCGCACCATCTCGCGATCAGGCCTCGAGAGCACCACCGCTCGAAGGCTCGCACTCGCCGTGCGGGGCGAGCCGCGCATCGTCATGAGGAGTGCCTCGAGGAGGCGCGCAGCGACGAAGAGCACGAGGGCTTCCGCGAGCGCGACGCCCTCGTAGAGGCTCGAGATCAGCAGGCGAGCAGCTCGACGCTGGTGCCCCACGCGCTCGGCCGAGGTCCAGCCGACCCTTTCCTCGAGCACACGTCGCCCCACTTGACGACGCCGGCGAGCACGCCGGGCGGCCCGCTCCCGCACCCCACGGTGTCGAACCTTGGCGTGCGGGGCCGTCACGATACGCGCGCCGAGCAGTCGAGCGCGTGCGCTGAGGTCGACGTCCTCCCCCACGAGACCAAAACCCTCGTCGAAGCCGTCGAGGGCCTCGAAGAGATCACGCCGAACGAGCATCGCTGCCCCGGGCGCGGCGTCGACGTCGACGACCTCATCGAGCTGACCTTGATCGAGCTCATCGTCGCTGACTCGGGCCACTGGTGCAAAGAGGACTGTGAGGTCCCAGCCCACAGTGACGAGCCTGCGGTCCTCGTCGAAGTCGACGAGTTTAGGCGTGACGATACCCGCGTTGGCGGCGTAGGCCACCTCGACCATCGACGCCACCGCACCTGGGGCGAGCACCGCGTCATCGTGCAGAAAGAGAATGAAGGGGGCGTCGACCACTGCGTTGGCGCCGGCGTTCGCGCACGCACCGTACCCGAGCTCGCCTGGTCCACGAACGAACGACGCCTGCGGGACGAACAGCTCGACCGACGCTCGCAGCTCCGGATCATCTCCCGTCGCATCCACTACGACGATCGCAAGCTCAGGGTAGCTCTGGTGCGCGAGTGCGGTGAGGCACTCATCGAAGTATCGACCTGGGCGGTACGCCGTCACGACGACCGCGACTCGAGGCGCGGCTGGCATGGACCTCCTACGCTAGCTCCTCTCGCCGCGACCGGTTGCGCGACGAATTCGAAGTGCCTCGGTCACGAGCTCCTCGATGGTCGCGCTCAGCGGGCGCTCGGGTCGAAACCCAGTCGTGCGCTCAAGACGCGTCGGGTCACCGTAGATCATCGGCACGTCTGTAGGCCGCAGGAGCGAAGGATCCACCTCGACCTCGAGTCGCTCGCCAGCCGCTTGGAGGACCATCGAGAGCACCTCACGGACAGAGGCAGATCGGCCGCTGCAGACGTTGTACGGTGTCGCTGCCTCTCCGTTCAGCACCAGCAGCCGATACGCCCTGACCACGTCTCGGACGTCACAGAAGTCTCGCCGCGCCTCGAGGTTGCCGACGCGCACGACGGACGCTCCCGTCTCGAGCGCGCGGAGGACACGTGCAACGAGGCTCGGCACGACGAACTGTGGCGACTGGCCGGGCCCGACGTGGTTGAAGGGGCGAGCGATCACGACTCGCAGGCCGCGCCCAAAGACCCCCTCGAGCGCCGCCGCCTCAGCGGCCACCTTCGACGCTGCGTACGGAGAACGCGGCCGCAGCGACGCGTCTTCGCGAAGGGGCAGCTCTGCCGGGTCGGGTGACCCGTAGACCTCCGACGACGACACGACGAGCAGCGAGGCTGTCGGGGCAGCGGCCGCGAGCGCTTCCACGATGTTCTGCGTTCCTAGGGCGTTGGTCTCCCAGGTGCCAACCGGATCGCGGAACGACTGCGCCACGCTCGCCTGTCCGGCAAGGTGGTAGCAAGCCTCGATGTCGCGTGCCGCGTGGTTGAACCAGTCGCGAACGGCACTTCGCCGACGCACATCTAGGCCGGCTGGCAGCTCGGTCACCTCGTCTCCCGACGCCTCAAGATGCCGACACAGCCACGAACCCACGAAGCCACGCGAGCCTGTAACGAGCGCACGCACGACGCCTCAGGCTAGAGGACGCCGAGGCTCCGATACACCTCGAGCGTCGCCAGCGCGGCGTCCTCCCAGCGGAACGATCGTGCTCTGGCGATCTGAGCCTCGATGACCTCAGGGGCCCGGCTCTCGCGAAGCGCACGTACCATCCCGTCAGCGATTGACTCCACGGCGTAGGGATCGACGAGGATCGCGAAGCCTCCCGCGATCTCCTCCATCACCGATCCGCGGGACGTGACGACGCGGAGGCCAGCGGCCAGCGCCTCGAGGACCGGCAAGCCAAAGCCCTCCTCGAGCGACGGGTAGATCAGTGCGCTCGCTTCAGCGAGCACCGTCGCAACGACGTGATCAGGGACGAAGCCGAGCTCTTCCACGCGATCAGGGTGACGCATGCGCCTTCGTGCCTCGTCGAACGCGCGCAGCCCCCAACCTCGTCGACCAACGAAGCGCAGGACGACGTCGTCCTCTGTCGCAGCGACGCGGTCGAAGGCCTCCAGGATGCGCACCAGGTTCTTGCGCGGTTCGAGGGTGCCAAGGACGACGAAGCTCCGGCGCGAGGAGCGGCGCAGGCGGTGGTCCACCTGCGGCACACCCGCCGCGCCG
>SIRY01000068.1 GCA_004366215.1 Actinomycetota bacterium
TGGGTCTCGCCAGGGGCTCTCGTCGCAGCGAGCCATGCGCCGGCCGTGGAGCTCGTGGCCGTTCCAGGGATCCTGACGGGTACGCAGCCGCTCCAGGTGACGCTGCGACTCAGGCACGCACTTCGTCACGCTGAGGCGTTCTTCGTCGTGTACCCCTCGACGACCTCAGTGAGCAGCCTTGCTGCTGCCCTCGACCACCAGCAACTGGGCGTCCCGCTCGCGATCTCTCACGTCGTGCCCATCGCGCCTGGTGCCCACGAGGTGGTCGTGAGCGCACCCAATCCGATTCCAGCATCGGCCTGTGCACCTAACTGCAGCGGCGTCTACCCGATGCAGCTGCGAGTCGCGAGCAGACAGACCGGCCAGACCCTCTCGAGCGTGACCTTTGCCGTGCCGTACCTCGCGCAGACCGTCGGTCTTGCTCCTCTCCGTCTTGGGGTCATCGCGCAAGTATCGGCTACCGGCGTGGAGCCGGGGCCGGTCTTTGCGCTCCTTGCATCGCTGCCGTGGGTTGGGGTGAGCGTCGCCAACGACGGGCAAGGCTCGCTCGCCAGGGTGCGCGCGCTCGCTCGCGCTGTACCCGCAGATCGAGCGGTGGCCGCTCCGTACGTGACGACAGCGAGCGCGTGCTACGGTACGCTCGGCCCCTTGAGCTCGCTTCAAGCCGCGCTCACGCTCGGACGTCGACTGGCATCGGGATCGTCGGTCGCACTTCTCCAGCAGGTACCGAGCTCGCAAGACCTTCGTGCGGTCACTCGCGTAGGTCTTCGGGCGATCGTCACGCCAGCCGCTGCCGTCGCGGCCGCTGCGCCAGTGCTCTCGCTGACCAGCCCAGTGCGACTGGCGTCGGGCATGCTGGTGCTCGGGAGCTCGACTCTGCTCACAGCTGCACTCGGCCGAGCGGAGAGTCCGCTTGGCTACCAGCTCCTTGCAGCGGAGTTGGCTCAGGTGTACTTCGAGGCCCCGACTCGTCCCGACCGAGTCGTCATCCTCAATCCCGTTGAGACCTCGAGCGCGAGCGTCGTAGCGCTCGTCCGAGTCCTCACCACTCTCGCGGCGGTCCCGTACATCGAGCCGGTGACGGTCCGCCAAGCGCTCGCTCAGCCCCCGGTGTCGCTCGGTCGCCTGACCACGGCCCAGCCAGGGTCGTGCCCCCGCGCGCGTCCAAACGCGAGAGCACTGGCCGCCCGTGCCACTGCGCTCGTGCAGGCTGCTCCTCAGCTACGTCCGACCGTCACGGCAGCCGTCTTGGGACTGCTCGGAGCGAGGGGCCAGCGCTCGAGCCCGGTGAACACCCTGCGAGCGCTACTCTCCGAGCTAACCGTGCCGACAAACCAGGTGACGCTGACGAGCGCTTCTGGAGTTCTTCCCCTCAGCCTGACTTCACGGCTCCCTGGAGCAGCGACGCTCAAAGTCGTCGTGTCTGATCCAAAGCTTCGCTTCCCGCGCGGGAACAGCCGAACTGTGGTCCTAAACGGTCGAAGCGCCGTGCTCTCGATCCCCTACGAGGTGAGGGCGCTCGGAATCTCGCCGATGCTCGTTCGCGTGGAGTCACCCTCAGGGACAGCGATCACCGAGCGGGTCGTCGTCGTGGACTCGACTGGCTTGTCCGGCGTTGGCCTCCTGCTGACCGGCGGCGCTGCGACATTGCTCGTCTGGTGGTGGATCCGCAGCTGGCGGCGGCGGCCGGCTGCTGCTCACCGAGCGAGGGGTCGCTCGTGAGGGCGCGCTGGCAGCAGTTGCTCACAGGGCGTGGTGGATCGGTGGGTGAGAACGCGACCGCGATGGCCATCGGTACGGCGCTCAGCCGGCTGAGCGGCTTCGTCCGGCTCGTCGTCCTCGCGGTCGTGCTCGGGGTTCGACCGCTCGCCGATGCGTACAACCTCGCCAACAACACGCCGAACATGGTCTACGACCTGCTGCTAGGCGGGGTGATCAGCTCGACCATCCTGCCCGTCGTTGCGGCGAGGATGGCCAAGGCCGGTGAGCGCGCTGCCGAACGTTCGCTCGCAGCCATCATGACGGTCGGGGTCGTGACGCTGCTCGTCGCCACGATCGTCTTTGAGCTGGCTGCCCCGGCGATCATCGACCTCTACCTCGTTGGGAACCACCTCGCTGTCGCGAGCACGGAGCGAGCAGTTGCGGTCTCACTCCTTCGTCTGTTCGCACCCCAGCTCTTCTTCTACGGCTCGATTGCGCTCGTGACCGCGGCGCTGAACCTTCGGGGCAACTTTGGCGCACCTGCTCTCGCTCCGGTTGTCAACAACGTCGTCACGGTCGCGGTGCTCGTGCTGTTCCGGGTCCACTTTGGGCCAGCCAACCTTGCGACGGTAGCCAGTCGGCGCGGCGCTGTGCTGATGCTCGGCGTTGGTACGACACTCGGCGTGGCCGCTCAGCTCGCGGTGCTGTTGCCTGTGCTGGGTCGGGTGGGACTCGCTCTGCGGCCCCGCCTTCGCACCGACGATCCTGCGGTCCGCGAGGTCGTCGCGCTCTCAGGCTGGACCGTGGGCTACGTGATTGCCAACCAGATCGCCCTCTTCGTGGTGCTCGCACTCGCCGCGACGCGGAGTGGCTTCGTGTCGGCCTACAACTACGCCTACCTCTTCTTCCAGCTTCCCTACGCGATCGTGTCGCTCAGCGTCATGAGCGCGTTGCAACCGCGGTTAGCGCGATCGTGGGCGGCTGGCGATCGGGACGCTTTTCGCGCCGACCTGTTTCGAGCGCTCCGTGTCGGAGTTGGCGTGACGATACCACTCGGAGCTCTCGCGTGGGTAGGTGCTCCTGTCGGCATCGACCTCGTTGTTGGCTACGGAGCCGTTCACCATGAGGGCGTGGCGCTCATCAGCGGCGCTCTTCGAGGCAGGGCACTCGGGCTCCCAGGGTTTTCGCTGTTTCTCATGCTCATCCAAGCGCTCCAAGCCATGCGCAACGCCCGAGCCGCCTTCGTGGCGTACGCTGTGGAGAATGGGCTCAACATCGTGCTGGCTGTTGTGCTCCTGCGACCACTCGGTATCGAGGGGCTTGGCCTCTCGCTGAGCGTTGCGTACGGTGCGGGGGCACTACTTGGAGTCTTGCTGGTGCGCTCGCTTCGCGGTCTGCGAGAGGTGCGACGCCTCATCCGAGGGTGGTCTCTCCTCATCGTGGCGAGCATCGCAGGCGCAGCGGTGCTCGCTCTGCTGCTGCCTTCGCCGCGCAGCCCTACGCTTGGCGTGGCAGCACACGCGGTTGGGGCACTGCTCGTAGGCACAGGGGTGTTCGCAGGCATCGCCATTGGAGGGCGACGCCTCGTGATGGCGGTCGGAGGAGTTCGATGAGCGTCGTCGTCGTAGCTGATTCAGCGAGCGATCTTCCAACGGAGCTCGCCAGCGAACTAGCCATAGAAGTCGTTCCGCTCACCATTGAGGTCGCCGGTCGCGACTGGCTCGATGGATCGCAGCTCCCCCGAGAGGATTTCTGGCGCCTCCAAGCTCAGCAAGCAACGCTGCCTCGGACGTCAGCACCCTCGGTGGCGCAGTTCGCGGACACCTTTCGGGCTGCACTGAGTCGCGGTGCGAGCGGAGTCGTGTGCATTACCTTGAGTCAGAAGCTCTCGGCGACCTTCCAGGCAGCCCAGCAGGCAGCGCTTGAGGTGGGGAAAGCCGTTCGCGTGGTTGACTCTGAAACCCTCACGCTCACGGAGGGGCTCATCGTGGAAGAGGCGGCGCGTGCAGCGAGAGCGGGTGCTGACCTCGACGCAGTCGAAGCAGTCGCCGTTCGTGCGCGAGCGCGAGCCCGCACGCGAGGGACGCTCGACACCCTTGAGAACCTGCGCCGTGGTGGGAGAATTGGCGCTGCAGCGGCCCTCCTCGGCACGGTGATGGCGTTTAAGCCCATGATCACCATCGAGGAGGGCGAAGTCAGGCCAGGTGGTCGGCAGCGTACTCGCCGGCGCGCCCTCGATGACCTCGTGGAGTGGGTGCGACAGCTTGGGGCGGTAGCGCGCGTCGGGGTGGTGCATGCGCTGGCGCACGACGTAGGAGCGTTCGCCGAACGAATCGCTGACGCCTCAAGCACACCGGTGAGTGAGGTGCGCGTGTCGGTCATGGGTGCCACGATCGGAACCCACGCTGGCCCAGGGGCGCTCGGAGTCTGCGTGCTCCTTCGGGGCGAGTAGGCTGTCTGACACGCGCAGAGAGGAGCGCTGATGGCCGTTTTCGAGACCGGGGGCGAGCGCCCCGACGTTGCGGCGCGGGCTGCTTCGTGGGTGGGCGATGCAGTTGCAGGAATCCGGTCGAAGACGGTAGAGCCAGCCGAGTGGCTCGTGAGGGCCGTCGTCTATGGAATGCTGGCCGCAGTCGTCGCGATCGCGCTGCTCGTCCTCTCGATCGACGTCGTCGTCAAGGTGCTCGACGCCTACGCGTTTCCGCATCGTGTCTGGATAACGGAGCTGATCGTTGCTGCGCTCTGTCTCGTCGTTGCCACGGGCGCGTGGAGACGCATGAGCCGGGCTCGCCAGCAGCTTAGGGACCACAACTAGGTTCAGCACCACGGAGGTGGCCGTGTCAGAGCATGTAAGGGTCGCGATCCTCGGGTCTGGTCCCGCGGGACTGACCGCAGCGATCTATGCTGCTCGCGCGTCACTCGCGCCGGTGGTCATCGAGGGAGAGCCATCGTCGACCTCTGACCAACCTGGTGGCCAACTCATGCTCACGACAGAGGTTGAAAATTTTCCGGGATTCCCCGAGGGAATCCTCGGACCTGAGCTCATGGCGCAAATGCGCAGACAGGCGGAGCGCTTTGGCGCCACGTTTCACGGCTCGAAGGTGCGCCGACTCGATCTGAGCCTGCGTCCGTTTGCTGTGTTCACGAACGACACTCCAGATGATGAGCCCCGGTACACAGCGGACGCCATCATCATCGCGACCGGTGCCCGATCCCTCATGCTCGGCCTCGAGCGGGAGTATGAGCTCGTTGGCCATGGTGTATCGACATGTGCGACGTGCGACGGCTTCTTCTTCCGAGGCCATGACATCGCAGTGGTGGGAGGTGGGGATTCCGCCCTTGAGGAGGCACTGTTTCTGACAAAGTTCGCACGTTCTGTGACCATCGTTCATAGGCGTGACAAGCTTCGTGCGTCGCGAATTATGCAAGAGCGGGCGTTTTCGAACGAGAAGATCCGCTTTGCCTGGAACAGGCGAGTTACTGAGTTGCGCGAGGAGTCGGGTGTTCTCGCTGGTGTGGTTCTCGAAGATACCGTCTCGGGAAAACGCGAGTCGCTGTCTGTAACTG
>SIRY01000069.1 GCA_004366215.1 Actinomycetota bacterium
TCCGTCGGGAGCTCCTGCGCGAAGGCCAGGTCTTCTTCGTGCACAACCGGGTGCGCGACATCGACGCGACGGCGCGTCTCGTCAAGGACCTCGTCGCCGAGGCGCGGGTGCTCGTCGCGCACGGCCAGCTCTCTGGGAGCGAGCTCGAGCGCACGATGGCCCGCTTCTGGCGAGGCGACGCAGACGTTCTCGTGACCACGACGATCGTCGAGAACGGCCTCGACCTCGCTCGTGCGAACACGCTGATCGTCGATCGAGCAGAGCACCTCGGCCTCGCGCAGCTGCACCAGCTGCGCGGTCGGGTAGGGCGCTCAGGACGCCAGGCGTACGCGTACCTGCTCACCTCGTCGACCGACGCGGTCTCTGAGGTAGCGCTCGAACGGCTGCGAACGGTCGCTGAGAACACCGACCTCGGCGCCGGCTACCGCATCGCCATGCGAGACCTCGAGCTGCGAGGTGCTGGCACGGTCCTTGGCACCCGCCAGTCGGGGCACGTCGGCGAGGTCGGCTACGAGCTCTACGTCCGCCTGGTCGCTGACGCAGTCGCGAGCCTCGACGGCCTCGAACCCTCCGAGCAGCCGCCCGCGGAGGTGAGCTTGGACATTCCGGTGTCAGCGTTGCTGCCGGAGGACTACGTCGGCGATCCTGAGGTTCGCATGGACCTCTACCGACGCATCGCGCGTGCTCGAGAACCGGCGCAGTTCGAGGCTCTGCGCGAGGAGCTCAGCGACCGCTTCGGACCACCTCCCCCCGAGGCGCTCACGCTCATCAGGCTCGCAGCGCTCAGGGTTCGCGTGGCCGCGCTCGGCGTCCGCCAGGCGGTGGTGCGGCGCAGTCCGAGGAGCGGGCGCTACGAGCTCATCGTCGGACCGCTCGTGCCCTCGATCGCGACGAGCGTGCGCATCGAGCGACGGCTGCGCCGGGTGCTGCGCAGGGGCGACGACCTCGTCATCGAGCTCGAGGGCCGTGAGCAGGCTCTCGAGCGCCTCGAGCTCCTCCTCGAGGTGCTCGAGAGCAAGCCCTCCGTGCGGTCGAGGGCCGTCGGGTAGGCTGAGGAGTGGCGGAGAGGGGGAGCGTGCGAAGAACTCGAGCAGTGCTGGTGGTCGCTCTAGCGTCGGTGGCGCTTGCGAGCTGTGGGTCTGCGACCGTCGCCGCCTCGGTCGACGGGCGGTCGCTCAGCGTTGCGGCCCTCAACGCCGAGCTCGCCGACGTTGCCTCGAACGCGGTCTTCGTCCACGAGCTCACGGCGAACCACGAGCCGGTGTTCGGTCCCCGGCGTGAGAGCTACACCGCGCTCTTCGTGGACAACATCTTGTCGCGGCGCATCACGATCATGCGCGTCGAGGCGGCGCTGTCGCACGTACACCCCGTCGTGACCCCGATCGCGCGCAGCCTCGCGTCCGCGCTCGCGACGCAGTCGGCTGGCGGTCAGGCGGTGTTCGCGGGCTTTCCCCGGTCGTACCAGGCGCGGCTGGTGCACGACACCCTCGCCATCGTCGAGCTCGAGGCGGCGCTCGGGCACGTCGCGCTCACGACCGCAGGCGTCGAGGCCTACTACCGTGCGCACGAGGCGGCGTTTCGTACCTACTGTGGTTCTGAGGTCCTCGTCCGCGCCTCAACGGAGGCTCAGGCTGTGCTGGCCAAGCTGCGCTCCGGTGCGTCGTTCGCGGCGGTTGCGCGGGCCGACTCCGCTCAGAACGCTCAGGGAGGCGGTGTCCTAGGGTGCGGGACTGCGCAGCAGTACGCCGCGAGCTTCGGAAGCGCCGTCGCCCGGCTCGTCACGACCCTGCCGCTGTCGACGCCGTCGAGCGTCGTGCAGCTCGCGAACGGCTTTGCGGTGTTCGAGGTGACCTCGCGCGGGACGGTGCCCTTCGCCCAGGGTGAGCTGCTCGCCGCGGACGGAGAGATCGCGCACGGGCAGGTGCTGCTCAACGAGTACCTGGCTCGCACCGCCCGCTCGGCCGCGGTTCACGTGAACCCAGCCTTCGGCAGGCTCGTCATCCAGCACGGCGTCCTCAGCGTGGTGCCGAACGTGCCACGGGGAGCCGCGCTCGCATCCCAGATCGTGACGCCGACCAAGGTCGGCTAGCGACCGGCGCCGCTACTGCCAGGTCAAGCTGAGGCTGCTCAGCGCGCTCTGAGGCACGAAGGTCAGCACCATCGCGTCGGACTCGAGTCCTGCGAACGCCGAGCCAGCTGGCTCGGGTTGGCTCGCGACCCCGAGCACCGCGACGTCGCCGGGAGGCGTGGGGACGAGGATGTTGAACCGATGTGACCAGCACCCACTCGAGGTTGGGCTCGTGCACGTCTCGTTCGTGGTGGTCGCCGGCGAGCCTCCCCAGCCGTCGTCGTACATCCAGTCGTAGACGGACGCGGCCGTCGAGAAGTCCGCAGCCCAGTTCGCGGTGGCCTCGAACACCCAGGGTCCGCTCCCAGCGAGCGCCCCGAGCGGAGGGTCTGCGTTCGCGGCCGCTCCCTGGGCCGCCAGCGACGAGAGGGAAGCCACGACCCCAGCGACCGGGGCGAGGCCACGTGCGGTGCGTTCGTCGTTGATCAGGATGAACAGCTGCTCGGCAGGGGGGAGGGCGAGGAAGTCGCTCGGTACCGCGGCCGGGCCGAGACCCTCGGCGCTGCGAGCGGCGTCCAACGCAGCGAGTGCGGCCTGCTCACATCCGGCGTTGTCGGGGCCGGCCGCGAGGAGGCCGTCGCAGACGCTCACGAAGTTGGGGTTCGGGGCGATGTTGACGAGGGCCGCAGGAGCACTCGCTGCAGGCGCGGCCGGAGGGTTCGTCGCAGGCGTGGCAGGTGGAGACGCGGCCGCTGGCGGCGGCGCAGGAGGCGCCGCAGGCACGGCGGGCGCTGGGGGTTGGGTGGAGGGGGTGAGCGCTGGAGGGGAGGGCGGCACGGTCGTGCTCGTGGGAGACGGCGTCGCCCTCCCCTCGGGTGGAGCAGGAGCGTGGTGCTCTGGTCGCAGCGGCTCCGGGAGCGCTGGGCGGTACCTCAGGGTGCGATGGTGCGCTGGGGCGTGTCGCGGCGCTGGGGCTGTGGGGAGAGCTGTGATGTGGGCCGCGACGGTTGCGGCGCCGACGCCCGAGGAGCCAAGGAGCGCGGCGAGTACGAGCCGCGACGGGAGGAGACGGTGGATCGTCTCGCTGGGGTGGAGGACAAGCTGTACCACTGGGAGTGGTATCGACACTGAGCGTCGCAAAGCTTGAGGCGAGGTGTGGTGACGGAGCGTGCTGGTGTGAGCTCACTACGCTGGAGCGGTGGCCTACGAGATTCGGGTGGTTGGAACGGGCCTCGGGCCTGTCGACCCTGCTGCGCTCGGCGCGGCGCTCGACGGCTGTGAGGTGGTCGTCGCTCGCTCGGTGCGGCACCCTGGCCTTGGGGAGGCGCTCGCAGCCTTGAGCGTGCCCGTCATCGCGTGCGACGACCTGTACCTCGCAGCAGAGAGCTTTGAGGAGTGCTACGAACGTATCGCGACGCGCGTCGTCGACCTCGCGCGCCAGACAGAGGGGCCTGTCGGCTACGTCGTCTTTGGCTCGCCCCTCGTCGCAGAGGCCACGGTTCGCCTGCTACGGGGTCGCGACGACGTCGAGCTTCGGATCGTGGCGACACCAGGCATCCTCGACGGGATCTTCGCCCGGCTCGGACTCGATCCTCTCGACGGCGTCACCGTCGTCGACGCGGCGACGTTCCTTGAGAACCCCTCGGGCGTGAGCGAGACCGTGGTGCTCCTCCAGGTGTGGCAGCCGGCGCTCGCTCGCGACGCCGTGCTGCGTGCTACCGAGGCGGGCGCACGCGTGACGCTCGTGCACCACCTCGGCGTCGAGGACGAGGTGGTGGCTCGCGTCGACGGCACGAGCCCGCTGCTCGACGCCGCGGACCACCTCACGACGCTCGTCCTCGAGGACTACCGACCGTCGAACGCGGCGCTGAGCCGACTCATCGAGGTCGTCTGGCAGCTGCGCCAACGGTGCCCCTGGGATCAGAGCCAGACGCACGCGAGCCTCGCCCGTCACCTCATCGAGGAGGCCTACGAGCTCGTCGATGCGATCGACACCTACGAGGACGCAGGCGACGCCGACGCTCGTGACCACCTCATCGAGGAGCTCGGAGACGTGCTGCTCCAAGTCCTCATGCACGCCGCGATCGCTGACGAGCACGGCGAGTTCGATCTGGGCAGCGTCGCGACGAGGCTCACCGAGAAGCTCGTGCGACGACACCCTCACGTCTTCTCGACCCTCGAGCTCGCAAGCCCCGCTGAGGTTGAGCAGACCTGGGAGGCCATCAAGCGACGAGAGCGCTCCAGCCGCGCCGCCGTGCCAAGGGGGCTGCCGGCCTCGGTGCGGCTCGCCAAGCTCGCGCGCCAGGTCCGCGCCGCTGGTGCCACCCTGCCTCGAGCTGAGGGGCTCGGAGCCGAGCTGGCACGAGCTGCCGTGGCCGGTCTCGACGTCGAGGCGGCGTTGCGGGCAGGTGTGCGCCTCCTCGAGGAGGCGCTCTCGGGCCCATCGGGCAGCCTCGACGAGAGCACGCGCGCCTTCTCGTGAGCTAGCATCGCCGCTGTGTCCATTGGCGAGGAGGTCCTAGAGTGGCGGACACCCGCAGCACGGTCGAGCGCGTCGAGGGGTTCCTCGCGCTGGATTCACGAGGGTTTCCGACGGTGGGTGCGCTCGTTGGGCTCGCGTGCGGCGCGACGGGGACGGCCATCGTGCCCGCTGGCGCGTCGACCGGCTCGTTCGAGGCCGTCGAGCGTCGCGACGGCGGCCCTGCCTGGGACGGCAAGGGCGTAACCGGCGCGATCGAGACGGTCAACGGCGAGCTCGCCGCGCTCGTGAAGGGGCGGGACGCGCTCGAGCAGCGCGCCATCGACGAAGCGATGATCGTGGCCGACGGCACGCCGACGAAGGCTCGCCTCGGCGCGAACGCCATCTTGGCGGTCTCGCTCGCGACGGCGCGCGCGGCAGCCGCAGCTCTCGGCCTGCCGCTCTACCGCTACCTCGGGGGTCTTGGGGGCTACCGTCTCCCGGTCCCGCAGTTCAACGTCATCAACGGTGGTGTGCACGCTTCGAACAACCTCGACATCCAGGAGTTCTTGCTCATTCCCCACGGGGCGTCGAGCTTTGGTGAGGCGCTGCGCTGGGGGTCGGAGGTCTACCACGCCCTGCGACGCAGCCTCCTCGCCAAAGGCCACTCGGTCGCCGTCGGTGACGAAGGCGGCTTCGCCCCGGACCTCGCGAGCCACGAGGAGGCGCTCGAGCTCATCCTTGGAGCGATCGAGGCGTGCGGGCTGAGCCCCGGCCGAGACTGCTCGCTCGGCATCGACGCTGCTGCGAGCGAGCTCTACCGTGACGGTCGCTACGTCGTCGCGGGCCGCGAGCTCGCCTCGAACGAGCTCGCCGACTACGTCGCCGACCTCGTCGATCGGTTCCCCATCGTCTCGATCGAGGACGTCATGGCTGAGGACGACTGGCCAGGCTGGGTGCTCGTGACGGAGCGGCTCGGTGATCGCGTGCAGATCGTCGGCGACGACGTCTTTGTCACGAACCCGGTGCGCCTCGAGCGGGGTGTCGTTGAGGGCGTGGCGAACGCCATCCTCGTCAAGCTCAACCAGATCGGCACCCTGACAGAGACGCTCGACGTCGTCGCTCAGGCGCAGCGCGACGGGTACCGCTGCGTCGTCTCGCACCGCTCAGGAGAGACCGAAGACACGACGATCGCTGACCTCGCCGTCGCCGTCGGCAGCGGCCAGATCAAGACGGGTGCTCCTGCTCGCACCGAGCGCACTGCGAAGTACAACCGTCTGCTCGCCATCGAGCGCGAGCTCGGGTCCTCGGCGCGCTTCGACGACTGGGTGGCGAGGCGCTCGTGAGGCCACGGGTGCGGCGCCGAGTGCTCGTCGGCATCGCCGGCGCTGCGGCGTTCGGCGCCTACGCGGTGTGGGTCTTGCCGCTGCGTACGATCCTCGAGCTCGACGGGCAGCTGCGAGCGGACGCGCGCGCGCTCTCGAGCGTCCAAGCTGAGAACGCGTCCCTCTCGCGCCAGCTTCGCCGCGACTCGTCAGTCGCGTACCAAGAGCACCTCGCAGAGCAGGACCTTGGCATGGTGCCTCGCGGCAGCGTCGCCTTCTCAGTGCTGCCGAGCTCGCCGCTCTATCGACCCATCGACCCGGTCCCCACTGCGCAGCGCTCACCGACACAGCGCGTCGCGGGCTCAGCTCGGAGGTAACGTAGGGCCGTCAGGCGAGAGGGGGTAGCCGTGCGCGGGGTGGTCAAGGGGTCGACGATGCCGGTCCTCGAGGTGATTCTCGATCCGGGCGACGTGCTCGTGAGCGATCGAGGCGAGCTGTCGTGGATGTCGGCGAACGTCCGCATGAGCCAGACGACGGGTCAGGGCGCGAGCGGGGGGCTCTTTGGTGGCCTCAAGCGAGCGCTCGGTGGCGGCAGCCTCCTGCTCACTCGCTTCGAGGCATCAGGAGGCCCCGGCTTCGTGGCGTTCGCGGCGAAGCTCCCTGGCCACATCGTCGAGGTGTCCATCGAGCCAGGGTCGGCCCTGCTCGTGCACCGTGGTGGCTGGGTGTGTGGGACGTCGGGCCTTCGTCCCTCGGTCGCGCTGCAGCAGTCGCTCGGAGGCGCACTCTTTGGGCAGGAGGGGTTCGTGCTCCAACGCCTCGAGGGTGAGGGCACGGCGTGGGTCGAGCTCGGCGGCGAGCTCGTGCGCTACGAGCTCGCCGACGGTCAGCAGCTGCTCGTGCATCCTGGCCACGTCGGTGCGTTCCAGGAGACCGTGCGCTTCACGGTGACGCGCGTGCCTGGCATCGTGAATCGCTGGGCCGGAGGCGACGGACACTGGCTCGTCTCGCTGCAGGGTCCGGGCCTCGTCTGGCTCCAGTCGATGCCGCTCGCGGTGCTCGCTGAGGCGCTCAGCCCTTACCTCGGCGCAGGCAGTGCGGTCGCAGGTGGGGTAGCGGGCGGTGCGGTGGGAGGAGTGCTCGGCGACATCCTCGGTAGGTAAGGTGAGCGGGTACGAGAGGAGGGTAGGTGGGACTTCGAGACAAGCTCAGCAGCGTCAGTGAGACGGTCGAGCGGCTTCGCCAGCAAGCGAGTGCGATCGCAGAGCAGGCTCAGCAGAGCTACGAGAGCGCCGCGTCGCGCCTCGAGCGGATGCAGGCGTCGAGGACAGCCGACGCGCTCCTCCTCGAGCTCGGGGGGCTGAGCTACCTCGAGCGCACTGGTCGAGCCGGTCCTGCCGAACGAGATCGGATGGCAGCCATCACGCGCGAGCTCGAGGCGTCGGAGCGCGCAGGGACTCCGGTCCGTGTCACCCCCGCGACGCCGAGCGCCCCAGGTGCTACCGGTGCGGTGCCGCGCGGCGTCGGTGAGGAGCCCTCGACGCAGGGTGAGGCTGCGGGCTCGGCTGCCCCTGTCGAGCCTGACGACGCCCAGGCGAACCCGCTACCTGAGGGGAGCTACGGCGCACCCGGAGGTGACCAGCAGGCGGACTGAGCCTCGGTCGTCGTGGGCGGGGCTCGAGGCGGTGAGTCGGAGGCGCCGGTGAGAGGGAGGAGTGTGTGAGCATCTTTGGACACGAGGTACGCCGACTCGAGGACGAGCACCTGCTCCGGGGGCGTGGCTCGTACGTTGCCAACGTGGCACCGCCCGACGCGCT
>ML178755.1:0-2864 GCA_004366215.1 Actinomycetota bacterium
ATCCCGAGATCCATGGAGCATCCGTAGGCCGACCTTCCCTCGCGGACGCATCGACGGAACGTGACCCTCGTGCAGCCGGTAGCGCTGGCCACTCATCGAGACGGCGTGGATCCGAAGGCCGCCGCTTCGGCGGTGGGAGACTCGATGGATGAGCAGGAGCGCGCGCTGGGATCCTGCTGCCCCCGGCACCGAGACGAGCCGTCCCGGCTCTACCCAGCTCGTGTCGAGCGCGCCGACATCGACAGCGGACTCGCGGGCGCCTGCTCGGAGCTGCACCGATCGTCGCACTACGTCGGCGTCTCGCTGGTACTGAGCGAACGAGAGGTCGAGTAGCTCAGCGGCGCGCGTCGGACTGTAGCGCTTCACGAGGTTCGCCGTCATGTTGTACGTCGGCCGGAACGAGCTCGTGATGGGGTAGAAGTCAGCCCGCACGACGTGGGCGACGTCGCCGAAGCTCACCTGCGGCCCCCAGACGATGTAGCTCGTACCGCGATCATCGAGGCCTCTGCGCCCCGCTCGCCCAGCGAACTGGGTGTACTCTCCAGGCTTGAGGAGCTGGTGGCTGTCGCCGTCGAACTTCACTAGCCGTTCGAGGACCACCGCGCGCGCTGGCATGTTGATGCCGAGCGAGAGGGTCTCAGTTGCGAAGACGACCTTGACGAGAGTCTGCTCAAAGCACGCCTCGACGATCTCGCGAAACGGCGGCACCATGCCAGCGTGGTGCGGTGCGATGCCCGCCTCGAGCCCGGCGAGGAACGCGTCGTAACCGACAGCCCGCAGGTCTCGCCGTGATAGGTCGGCGAGCCGGTCATCAACGATGCGGTAGATCTCGCTCCGCTCCCGCTGCGTCGTGAGGCGTATCCCGCTGGCGACGACCTCATCTCGCGCGGCCTCACACCCACTGCGAGAGAACACGAACACGATCGCTGGCAGCTCGGCGTGTCGGGCGAGAAACTCAACGAGCTCCACCCGAGGAACGCCCCGCGCCGACATGCCCCTCCGCGTGCGCTCGCGCGCCAGCCATGGTGGATCGAGCGCAGCGCCCTCGGGATTCGGTCTGCCAGCGACGAGCACTGGGATCGACGACGGTTCGACGGCTCGCCGCCGCGTGAAGAGGTACCGATGCTCGAGTGGCACGGGACGCTCGGACGACTCAACGACCTGCGTGCGACCTCTGACGGTCTCCAGCCAGCCGGCGAACTCCCCGACGTTCGACACCGTTGCCGAGAGGGAGACGAGGCGGATGTGGCGCGGGAGGTGGATGATGACCTCTTCCCACACCGACCCGCGGTAGGGGTTCTGGAGGTAGTGCACCTCATCGAGGATCACGACAGCGACCTCTTGCAGACCCTCTGGTGTCGCGTAGATCATGTTGCGGAGCACCTCCGTCGTCATCACGACGATTGGTGCCTCGCCGTTGATGCTGGTATCGCCGGTCAGCAACCCGACTTCCGATCCCCCGAAGAAGTGTGCGAGCTCGTGGTACTTCTGGTTCGAGAGCGCCTTGAGCGGCGAGGTGTAGAACGCTCGCCGACCGGCTGCGCGCTCCTTGGCGATGGCGTAGAGCGCGACGATGGTCTTGCCGGAGCCGGTGGGCGCTGCCACCAGCACGGAGTCGCCATCGTCGAGCGCATCCAACGCCTGCTCCTGGAAACGATCGAGGGAGAGTCCGAGCGACTCGACGAAGCGACCACGAAAGCCGTCGCGAGGGCGCTGGGTCGCGCGCGTCATGGCAGCTCGATCCGCTCGCCCTCGGCGAGCCGGAGCCGGCGGCGTTCGTGGAGACGGCCGACGGCGAGCGCAGCTTCGTAGAAGACCACGAGCGGCACCGCCATGGCGGTCAGTGAGTAGGGGTCGTTGCTTGGAATGACGACCGCGACGACGACGACGATCGCGAGCCAGGCGGCACGCCGATGCCGACGGAGCGCTTGGGGACTCACGACGCCGGTGAACTCGAGAGCAACGAGCACGACGGGGAAGAGAAACGCCACACCAAACGCCACCATGAGCAGCAGCAGAAGGTTCAGGTAGCTCTGAGGCGTGTAGATCTCGTGAACCTGACTCCCGGCTGCGGCTTGGAAGAATCCCAAGGCCTTTGGGTAGACGAACCACGCAACCCAGCCACCCAGCACGAACAGTCCGACCGAGGCCACGAGAAACGACAACGTGTAGCGGCGCTCGACGGGTCGAAGCCCGGGAGCGACGAAGCGCCACAGCTGGAACAGCGCGACCGGCGACGCCCCAAAGATCCCAACGACGCCTGCCACCTTCAGCCGGACGGCGAACCCGTCAAGAGGCCCCGTGACGTAGAGGGCGCAGGCCTTACCCTGCAGCCGACAGAGAGGCTCCATCAAGAGGTGCAAGAGCGCCGGGTAGGTCGCGTAGCCCACGACGGCGACCGCGGTGACCGCGATCGCAGATCGGATGATGCGCCCACGGAGCTCTTCGAGGTGCTCCAGCATCGTCATGTGGTCGGGGTCAGGACGACGTCGCCGAGCTCTGCTCACTAGTTCAGCTCCCAGGGCCCCGCGACGATCGAGCTACGCTGCACGCGAGGTTCGGACACACCGTCGGCGCGAGTATCGGACCCCGCCGTGGTCTTCGCTCGGTCGCGCGCATCAGATCCGGCTGGCGCCGAGCTCGGGACGAGACCAAGACCCCGCGTCGCCCACGAGTCGAGCGACCCTAGCACCGCCGCCCGGATCGCGTCCTCGGGTAGGCCTGCTGCCTTTGCGACCTCGCCGAGGTGGGAAGCGACCCAGGCTGCTGGCGAGCGTAGGAGCCCAACCAGCTCCCCGGCTCGTCGTGCCGCCGCGGGCAGGCGCCCGGGCCCGAGGCCGACCAGTGCCGCGACGCCGATGAGC
>ML178755.1:2874-4331 GCA_004366215.1 Actinomycetota bacterium
CGGATCCATCCGCCTCGCCCTCCTACTTAGGTCAGACCCAGGCGCTCTCGCACCGTCGCCATCGTGGCCGTCGCGATCTCTCGGGCACGCTCTCGACCGTCGTCGAGGACAGCACGCAGAGCACGCTCATCGGAGCGCAGTGCGCGCATCCGATCGCGTACCGGACCGACGGCGTCGACCACCGCCTGCGCGACCGCCTCCTTGAGCTCCCCGTAGCGAGCGAAGCGCTTCGCGAGATCCGCCGGTGCTTCTCCCTCCAGTGCAGCCAGGATTTCGAGGAGGTTCGTCACTCCTGCGCGATCTGGATCGTTCGGGCTCCAGGCGACCTCGTCATAGGAGTCGGTGCGGGCTCGCATGATCTTGCGTCGAATCGTACCGTCGTCGTCGCTCAGCAGGATGATCCCCGCGAGCGACGAGGATGACTTGCTCATCTTCTGCGTCGGCTCTTGTAGGTCCATGACGCGAGCTGCGTACGTTGGCAGCTGACCCTCGGGCACGACGAAGGTCGGGCCATAGGCGTTGTTGAAGCGCTCTGCGAGGGTACGAGCAAGCTCGAGATGCTGGCGCTGATCCTCGCCAACAGGCACGCGTGTGGCCTGGTAGAGCAGGATATCTGCCGCCATGAGGGCTGGGTAGGTAAAGAGCGACGCGCGAACCTTTGCCTGCTGGCGAGCCTTGTCCTTGAACTGCGTCATACGCGCGAGCTCCCCGTAGGTCGCCGTCGACTCCATGATCCAGCCGAGTTCTGCGTGCTCTGGCACCTCACTCTGCATCACCAGGATGGACCGCGATGGATCGATGCCGACCGCAAGGAGGGTGGCGACGAGATCGAGGCGCTGCTCGCGGAGCTGGGCTGGTACCTGATCGACCGTGAGGCTGTGGAGGTCGGCGACGAGGTAGATGCACTCTGCCCACTCCTGGTTGCGCACGAAGTTCATGAACGCACCAAGGAGGTTGCCAAGGTGGCTCACTCCCGTCGGCTGCACCCCCGACAGGACGCGGTGCTGCCGGTCCGAGCTGCTCACGAGTCTGAGTCTAGCTGGAACGACGTCTCGAGCGGTGAGAGCGACCGACGCTCAACACCGCGGCCTCCAGTGCCGATACCACTGCTGTCACGGATGCAGATTGGCGAAGGGAGTCGCTCGTGCCGATCATTCGGGCCTCATGCCCCACGTGCGGGGATGTCGAGGTTGCGCCTGGACGAGTCAAGGTCATGCTGTGCTCGTCGAACGGCGAGGCGTCGTATACGTTCCGGTGTCCTCGGTGCGGCATGATCGTGGCTAAGCCCATTGAGCGTCGGATCGTCGAGGTCCTCGTGGCAGCTGGTGTCCGCCTCCAGTTCTGGAGGCTTCCAGAGGAGCTCAGCGAGCACCACGACGGGCCACCTCTGACAGAGCACGACGCAGAAGACCTCATGGACGCCCTCGACACCCCCGGGTGGGTAGACTACCTCGGCC
>SIRY01000072.1 GCA_004366215.1 Actinomycetota bacterium
ATGGAAGTCCAACCGCTCAGCAATGCGGCTTAGGATCTCAGCTTGACTCACCACGTCCTGTGGGGACCACCGGCCCTCGCCGTCGAGGGGCATGAACTCGATGAAGCGCACCTCGAGCCCTCGTTCTCGACCAAAGAGAACCAGGTCGACGAGCTCGTCGTCATTGACTCCGCGCATGACCACCGTGTTGATCTTGATCGGTGCGAAGCCGCTTGCCCGTGCGGCATCGATGCCTTCGATGACTCGATCGAAGTGAGGACGGCGAGTGAGCTGCAAGAAGCGGTCCGCGTGCAGCGTGTCGAGCGAGATGTTGACTCGACGTAGGCCTGCGGCAGCGAGGTCGTCCGCGAGTAGGGCGAGCGAGGTTCCATTCGTCGTCATCGCGAGGTCGAGCGGGGACCCGTCGACTCGGCGCACCTGGGCGAGCAAGCTGATGAGCAGCGGCAGCTGTGCCCGAACGGTCGGCTCCCCTCCGGTGAGGCGGACCGACTGCAGCCGAAACGTCTGGGCGAGCACGGTGACGACCCGCGTGATCTCCTCAAACGTCAACAGCTCATCGCGAGGGAGCCACGTCATGCCCTCGGCGGGCATGCAGTAGCGACACCGGAAGTTGCATCGGTCGGTGACCGAGACCCGGAGGTCGACGACCTCTCGGCCGAAGCGGTCGATCAACGGCTCGCCGCGGGTCATACCGGTAGCCTACAGTAGGCTCAGCGTTGCCGTGACCGACGGAGCGACCCAGCGGAACCTCGTCGCCCTCCTGCTGACCGGGGGCCGCTCCCGTCGCATGGGTCGAGACAAGGCTCTCGTGCAGCGAGCCGATGGCCGCCCGCAGGCTCGCTGGCTGCGCGACCAGCTCATCGCTGCCGGCCTAGCCGTCGTGGAGGTCGGGCAGGGCGTCTCGGGCGCCCAGACCGTGCGCGATGCCGGGGTCGGTCCCCACATCGCGGTGAGCCAGGCGGTGCGGGAGCTCGGGCTTCGGCCCAGCGACGTCGTCGTGACGGTCCCGGTCGATCTCTACCGAGCGAGCGTCGAGGCGCTCGAGTGGTTCAAGCGCGAGGCGCTCGACGGCCCCCTCGTCATCGTGCGCGCCGATGGGCCGACTTGGGATCTCCAGGGTGGTTGGGTCGGGGCTCTCACTCCTCACGTCACGCGCCTGGCTGAGCTCTTCTACGGTGTGCGCCGACGGTCTGCGCCAGGACCACTGGCAGCGGCGTTCCGCGACGCGGATGACCCCGGCTCGTTACGCGAGCAGCTCGCGATCGAAGGAGGAGGACGGGTCGGGTCCGAGCGACCAGACGTGCAGAAGGAACCGGTCAACCAGGAACCCTAACAGGCTGAGCGGCGGCAGTGCACCCTGCGCGTCGATAGCGGCGAGGAGCTGGTGGAGCGTCGCACCCCCGCTACGTCGGTCGTCGAGAACGCAGGCGAGGACGGCGCTGACCCAGGTTGCCCACGGTTGCGTCTGGAGGAGGCGAAGTCGCTCGAGAGGTCCCCGTTGCTCCTGCAGGAGCCGCTCGAGCTGATCTGGCATGGCCGCCGCGGCGTCGAGGAGTCCGCGCTTGGAGCCGAAGTAGTGGTAGATGAGCGCAGGGTCGACCCCAGCTCTCGTGGCGACTCGTCGGATCGTGAGGCGACTCGCGCCGTCCTCTGCGAGCGCAGCCCACGTCGCTCGTACGATGTCCTCGCGACGAGTTGCGGGCTGGTCCACCCTGCTCTCGGCCGCTCCCACCCCGTCGCCTCCTCGCGCGTCGTGTCGGAGAGCTATCGGCGCACGTGGTGACAGTGTTGAGCACTTCTGGGGTGCTGAGCACGCCTAGAGTGGCGGTCGCGACGTACTTAGGTGCGTCGCCAGTGCTCGCAACCGACGGTGGAGGGTTCCCTGACGAACCACCTCGTCGCACTGCGCCGCGAGTTGCGCTGGGAGTTCGCTCGAGGCCACCGCAACGCAGTAGCTCGGTACTCGGCTGCGGCGAACTGCGCGGACGGCCTCGAGGTCGCCGAGGTCGTCTCCGGCGAACAGGACGAAGTCGAAGGAGGAGCGAGCGAGGAGCGCCTCGAGCACCGAGCCCTTCGAGCCCGCGCCGGGCGCGAGGACTTCGATCGCTTGGCGCGCAGCTTGCACGACGAGACCGTACTCCTCGGCAGTCGTGCGGGCGAGCTCGACAGCGCGGTCAGCGAGGTCCGGGCGTGTGCGGTAGTGGAGGACGACCGAGCTCGGCTTGCGCTCAATGACGACGCCAGCGGCGCGCAGGTGCTCGAAGCGCTCCGCAGCCAGCGAGAGGCGAGTCCGCTCCTCCTCTGTGATCGCCTCGCTGCGGCCGTAGTTACCGACGATGGTCGCTCCTATAGCCACGAGCGGTCGGAGCTGCTGCTCGAGGAAGCTGCGAGGTCGCCCAGAGATGACCGCAACGTGGACGTAGCGTGCGAGCGTGACGAGCGCCTCGAGCACGGCGGCAGGAACCGTGGCCCGCGCCGGCTCCTCGGTGATGGGTGCGAGCGTGCCATCGAAGTCGAGCGCGACCAAAGCGGCCGTGGCACGCTCGAGTCGTCGGCGTGCTGCGTCCCACGTGCTCATGCTCGAGCCGGAGGGTTGATCGCCTTCAGCCAGCGATCCCACGTGTTGTGCTCGACCCAGGAGCGCACAGGAGCCAGGTCACCTGGCTGCTCGAGTCCACGGATGAGCGCCGTCGCGGTGGCGTCGACGTCGAAGGGATCTACGGTTAGAACCCAGCCTCCGATGTGCTCAGCGATGCCGGTCGACGACGACAGTACGAGCTGTGCCCCCGGCGGTGCGAGGAGACTCGCCTCTGCGGCCACGAGGTTGAGGCCATCACGGATCGGATTGACGAGGAGCACAGAGAACATCTGGTACGCCGCCAGGGATCGGGGTGGGTGGTCGTCGAGCCGTGCGATGATGGGCTGCCACCCGTTTCGCCGCCAGCGGGAGTTCGTACGTTCGATCTCCTCGACGAGCCGCGACCGAAGCGCCTGGTACTTCGCGAGGTGCGAGCGCGACGGATAAGCAAAGTGGAGCATCGTCACCTGTTCGCACAGATCTGGACGCAGTTCCAACATGCGATCCAGCGCGGCCACGCCGCGGAGGAGGTTCTTCGAGGGTTCGATTCGATCGATGCGTACGATCGTCCGAGGCGTGTCGACCAACGCCGCGAGGTGGCTTCGGGCCTCCGTTACTGCTGCTTCGCTCGACGCACGTCGGAGGCCGTCGATGTCCGCTGGGAGGGGTGCGACCACGATGGGCGGTGCCGCGTAGCCATGGTCGTCGAAGAGCGCACCGAGGTTGTGAGCCCAACGTGAGGCGTGGACGCCGACGAGGTCGGCTGCTTGGAGGCTGAGTAGGAGCTGCTCGCGCACGGAGCGCGGGAGGACTCGAAACTCAGCCGGTGATGGCACTGGTGTGTGGAGAAACACGGTGACGGGGGAGCGGACGCCGTTCGATCGAAGTTCGCGAGCCATGAGGAGGAGGTGGTAGTCGTTGACGACGACAGTGTCGCGCGTCGACAGGACGTCTCGCGTGGCGTGGGTCATGAGCTCGTTGAACGTGACGTAGTGCTTCCATGCCTGACGGAAGCGAGCATCGGCGATCGGCTCAAAGGTCAGGTCGAACAGGCCGTGAAAGCAGTACCAGAGGACCTCGTTCGCAACGACGTCGTAGGCTCCCTGGTAGACCTCGAGCGGGACGTCGACCGCGAGCAGGCCACGGCGCGCATGCTGCGGGCGCTGCGCGAGTACCGGATCGAGGGGCTGAAGACGCTGATCCCGTTCCACCAGGCGATCCTCCAGACCGAGCAGTGGCGGCGGGCCGAGACCTGCCGGGATCTGATCTCCGACCGCGACTGGCTGCGCACGCTGGCCTTCCCGCCGCCCCAGGCGCCGGCCGCCGGCGAGGCGGAAGGTGCCGACCTGGGCCATCACCGACATCGTCTCCAGCACGAACAGGCCACCGGCGATGGGCAGGAGGAGCTGGGTCGACGTCATCAGCGCCAGTGTGGC
>SIRY01000073.1 GCA_004366215.1 Actinomycetota bacterium
CGGTTCAACCGTGAGTTCGTCGAGCGGTGGTGGAACTGGGAGGAGTACCTCGCGCAGGAGCGGCCCGACCTGCCACGGACGTTCGATGCGTTCGTCGGCGTGCTCAAGGAGCTCTATAGGGAGTACACCTTTGCGTTCGCCGCTGCCGAGAGCGGCATCGATGAGGCCACACTGCGTGAGGTGGCCGAGATCATCGCAGGCGCGGGGACGGCGCTCGCGACACACACGTGGCGCTCTGCTGCGGCCGGCAACCTCGGCGGCTGGCAGGTCTCTCGGACGCTCTTCCTGCTCAACGCTCTCCTTGGCGCCGTCGCAACTCCAGGGGGTACGAACCTCAACGCGTGGAACAAGTTCGTGCCGCGCCCGATCCACGTGCCTCCGCACCCCAAGGTGTGGCAGGAGCTCTCCTGGCCGGTGGAGTATCCCCTCGCGCAGAACGAACTGTCGTTCCTCCTGCCTCACCTCATCGAGGAGTACCACAAACGACTCGAGGTGTACTTCACACGGGTCTACAACCCCGTGTGGACGAACCCCGACGGCTTCGCGTGGATTGAGATGCTCCTCGACGAGGAGAAGGTCGGCTGCTACGTCGCGCTGACGCCCACGTGGAACGAGACGGCGTTCTTCGCCGACTACATCCTGCCGATGGGGCACGCGTCAGAGCGGCACGACACACACTCCTACGAACAGTACGACGGTCAGTGGATCGGGTTTCGCCAACCAGTGCTACGTGCTGCTCGTGAACGCCTCGGCCGTCCGGTGCGAGATACCCGCGAGGTGAACCCCGGCGAGGTGTGGGAAGAGAATGAGTTTTGGATCGAGCTCTCGTGGCGCATCGATCCCGATGGGGCGCTCGGCATCCGGCAGTACTTCGAGTCACGCGAGCACCCGGGTACCAAGCTCACCGTCGACGAGTACTACGGCTGGATGTTTGAGCACTCAGTTCCGGGGCTGCCCGAAGCCGCCGCGAAGGAAGGGCTGACACCTCTCGCGTACATGCGACGCTACGGCGCCTTCGAGATCACCCGCCACGTCGGGAAGGTCTACGAGCAGCCAGTTCCGCCGGAGGAGCTCGACGACGTCGCGATCGACGAGTTTGGACGGGTGTGGACGAGAGCACCGAAGGCTCAGGGACCGAACATCGTTCCGACCGGGGATCCAAGTCCTGACGAGCACGGGCGCCGACCCGTCGGCGTCAAGGTAGGCGACGCGATCGTCCGTGGGTTTCCAACCCCCTCGGGCAAGCTCGAGTTCTACTCGCGCACCCTCGCCTCGTGGGGTTGGGCCGAGTACGCGATCCCGACCTACATCCGCAGCCACGTGCACCCGTCGCGGCTCGCCGAGGGTCAGATGCCCCTCATCTCGACGTTCCGACTCCCGGTCCAGATCCACACGCGGTCAGCTAACTCCAAGTGGCTCGATGAGATCGCCCACACGAACCCGCTGTGGATTCACCCACGCGACGCCGAGCGGATCGGCGTGCGCGACGGCGATCTCGTCCGAGTCACGACCGACCTTGGCTACTTCGTCGTCAAGGCCTGGGTTACCGAGGGGATTCGCCCTGGGGTCGTCGCGTGCTCGCACCACATGGGTCGCTGGCGCCTCGGCGACGTTGGGTCTCGCGGCATGATGCGTCACGTCGCGCTGCGCCGACAAGGCTCTCGATGGACGCTCGACCCCTCCGACGGCGTCGCGCCCTACGAGTCCTCTGACCCCGACACCCAGCGCATCTGGTGGACCGACGTCGGCGTGCACCAGAACCTCACCTTCGGGGTCCATCCCGATCCCGTCTCGGGTATGCACTGCTGGCACCAGGTCGTCACGGTCACGAAGGCCGAACCGACCGATCGCCACGCCGAGGTCTACGTCGACACCGCGCGGTCGCGCGAGGTGTTCCACGAGTGGCTGCGCCTCGCGCGCTCAGCGCGTCGCGTGAGTCCCGATGGCACGCGCCGACCCCGATGGCTCATGCGGCCGCTCAAGCCCACGCCCGAGGCGTACCGCCTGCCGGAGGTACCAACGGAACGTGAGCTCTCCACACGCTGAGCTAGCCCACCTTGCTGAGCTCGTGTGCGGTCTTGCCGAGCTCGTCGAGAATCCGGAGCCACATCCGGCCCTCCTCCGCGAGCTCGGCGTCGTGCCGTCGAGGACTGCCTTCACCGAGCTGTTCGACTTCGACTTGCCGCCCTACACCAGCTTCTTCCTCAGCGCAGGGCCCCTCCTCGGTGCCGAGCCGACCCAGCACACGCGCGAGTTCTTCGCGACGTACCTTCCCTGGCTCGAGACGCCCCCGATGTGCGACCACCTCGGCTTCCTCCTTAGCGTGCTCGGCGCCTCCCTCGGCCACGGTGCCCTCGACGTCGCTCGCGCGCACCTGTGGGAGCAGCTCGCACCCGTTGCCCCGCTCTACGCGAAGGCCGCAGCAGCGCTCGGACCACCGGAGTACCGACACTGGGCCACCCTCCTCTCGTCGACGCTCGAACGCATCGCAGCAGAGCTCGGGGTCCCCGAGGCGCTGCCGCTGCACCTTCGCGCGGCCCCGCAGCCGGCCGTACCAGAGGAGCGAGAGGCACTCGTCGAGTTCTGCCTCTCCCCCGGGCTCAGTGGCGTCGTGATCACACGCCGACTCATCCTGCGAGCCTCGCACGACGCCCAGCTCCCGGTTCGCTTCGGTGGTCGGCGCTTTAGCTTCCAGTCCCTGCTCGACGCAGATCCTCGCGGCACGCTGCGACTCGTGGGGCAGGTCGCTCGTGAGCAAGACCGCTGGGACCTCGGCGACCCCTTCGCCGCCGTGTACGAGTGGTGGCACGAGCGACGGCGGTCGACGATCGCGGTGCTTCGAGAGCTCGCCACGCGGTGACGGACGCCTCCCGCGGCGCGTCACTCGCCTCCTACACTTGTAGACACCGCTGACCCACGTTGGGAGGGATTGTGCGGCCCAGCCATGCATCAGCAGGAT
>SIRY01000074.1 GCA_004366215.1 Actinomycetota bacterium
GATCATGTGGCCCCCGTAGGTAGGCCCGAACACGATCTCCCAGCTTGGCATCAAGCGCAAAGCACCGTCGAGCCAGCCCATGTACCAGTCTGGCTGCACGGCATAGCTCACCTTGTAAGGGATGTATGGACCGTAGAGCCAGATCGGGTTGATCTGAACTAGGCCGCCGAGCGCCGCGAGCACAGCTGCGGTAATGAAGAAGAACCCTCCGGCCTGCATGGCGTAGGCCGGCCAGAATGGCACGCCTACCACATTGCGATTCGTTCGACCTCGTCCGGGATACTGCGTGTGCTTCTGGTGCCACATGATCGCAAGATGAGCCCCAATGAGGCCTGCGATGATCGCTGGCAAAATCAGCACATGGATGATGAAGAAGCGAGGAATGATTGCGGTGCCTGGATAATTACCACCGAAGATGAAGAAGGCCAGGTAGCTACCGATCACAGGTATCGAGAGGATGATCGAGAACGCGATGCGAATTCCCGTGCCCGAGATCAGATCGTCTGGCAAGGAGTAGCCGATGAAGCCGTTAACGATTGACAAGATCAGGAGTGTAAGGCCGATCGTCCAGTTGATCTCGCGCGGCTTCCGATAGGCCCCTGTGAAGAAGATGCGCAGGAGATGCACCACGATGGCAGCGATGAAGACGTCTGCCGCCCAGTGGTGGATCTGTCGCATGACCAAACCGGCGCGAACGTTGAACGAGATGTTCAGCGTCGACGCATAAGCCTCCGACATCGACTGTCCGCGCAGCGGTGCGTACGATCCGTGGTATATCACCTGCTGCGTCGACGGTACGTAGAAGAGTGTCAGGAACACGCCGGTGAAGATCAGAACGACAAACGAGTAGAGAGCGATCTCTCCCAGCATGAACGACCAGTGGTCGGGGAAGATCTTGTTGAGCGAGTTCCGTACAAAGCGAGCTGAGCCGAAGCGATCGTCGATCTCGTCTGCAGCTCGAAGCGCACGTTCCTCCAACGTACTCATGCTCCACGCTCCCAAAAACCAGGTCCCACAGGCTCGTCGAAGCCAGCCTGAGCTCGCAGTACCCCCTCTGCGTCGATGTAGAGCGGCAGTTGCGGTAGCGGCCGCGGTGCTGGCCCAAACACGTTCGTCGCCCCCGTCAGTACGTCAAACAAGCTCTGGTGACACGGGCACAGAAGCTGCTGCGTCAGCTCTTGATAGAGGCCCACCGGACAGCCGGCGTGCGTGCAAACCTTCGAGAAGGCAAGGTACCCGCGCGGCCCCCACGTCTCGCGACCTGGCCGCGTGACGAGGTCCGTCGTCGCTGGCCGAACGAGCACCACCTGATCGATCGCGGTCATCGGCGTGTTCTCGTAGCCCTCGGGGAAGACGGTGAGGATGCCGCCCACCTCGAGGTCATTCGCTGTGACCACGCGCCCGCTTGCGGTAACTAACCTCGAGCCTGGTTTCCAGTTCGTCAGGAACAGCGACTTGCCTGGGACCGGACCGAGCGACCGGAGGAATGGAAAGAGGTTGATCAAGCCAAACGCGCCCACGGCCGCTCCGAGGAGGCGGAGGAGGAACGAGCGACGCTGGACCTGGTGAAGCCCACGAGCGAGGGACGCATGCATCGCCTCGCGCTCGAGATCTTCTGAGCGAAGCTCGTGACGCTCTTGAACGTAAGGGCCCTGAGGAACGAGGTACTTACCCCAGGCCACGACGCCGACACCGATCCCCCCGAGCGCAACGAAGAGCAACGCCCCTTCAACCTGAGGCTGGCCGCCAAGCCAGTACGTGATGCCGAGGCCGATGGTCGCCAACACTGAGAGCGTGAAGGCGATGCCGATCAGCCACTCGATTCCGGGTCGTCGCGACAGATCCTGTCCGTTTGACACCGATGGGCGAGGTGCGTTCGAGACGGTCACGCGTGCGACCTCCCTCCGATCCAGTACCCAGCAACCATGAGGCCGCCGAGTGCAAACACGATGGCCACGAAGCCTTCAGTCACGGGGCCCACGTGGCCAAGTCCCGCTCCCCCCCGGTCATCGGGAGCGTGGAGGTACTCCACGTAGCGGACGATGTCGGCGACCTCCTGATTCGACAGTGTCCCCGGTCCAAAACGAGGCATGTTGCCAGGGCCGGTTCGGATGGCCTCAGCAACCTGGGTCGGCGTCGCGGGGTAGAGCGACGGAGCAAAGACGTTGTTCGCCAGCGCGTCCCCAACCCCGGTGATGGTGTGACATGCTGCACAGTCCTCAGAGAAGAGGAACTCACCGCGAGAGATGTTGGCGGACTGAAGATTGACGCTCGGAATGCCAGGCCCTCCGGGCGCGAGGGAGACGATGTACGCCGCGATGGCCTCCGCCTGCTGGTTCGTCAGCAGCGGCGGACGCTCCATCGCCTGCACCGTGGGGTCTGCGAGCGGCATGCGCCCTGTCGTAATCCAGAAGTCGATCGTTGCAGCTCCAAGACCTTGTAAGTTGGGAGCCCTCGATGAACCTTCGGCGTCGACGCCGTGGCAGGTTTGGCAGTCCTCGGCGAACAGAGCCTTGCCTTCGGGGATGAGGCTGGCAGGCGGGTTGACGTAGACGATCGGAGGCCGAGACGCCGCCGACGGCGTCTGTGACGGCGCCTGAGCGAGCGCCTTCGAGGGCGCGGCCACCATTGTGACCGCCGCCAACGCGGCCAGACCCGCGACCCCAGTAACCGCAGAGAGGACTCGAGGCTTACGCAACCCCACCGCCAAACTCCTTCTCACTCAGTGCACGAGGAACAAGCACGCAAAGAGGGCAACCCACACCACGTCGACGAAGTGCCAGTAGTACGACAGCGCCTGGAACCCGGGCAGGTGTCGACGTCCGCCCTTGATCCCTCGGAGCCGCAGCAAGAGGAAGAGCATGGCGACGAGGCCGACGATCACGTGGAGACCGTGGATGCCTGACATGACGTAGAAGAGCGATCCGTAGGCGTTGGTTTGGGGACCGAACTTCAGCGTGGCCCACTCCACAGCCTGGTTCGCAATGAACGAACCGCCCATCACGAACGTGAGCGCCACCCACCACATGGCCGATCGCGGCCGCCCGTGCTCGGCCTCGAACAGGGCCTTCTGCATCGTAACGCTCGAGAGAACGAGGATGGTGGTAAAGATGGCTGACTGCACCGTGTCAAGGTGCGTGCCCGCCGGCGGCCAGGGCGCGCCGACGTGAGCCCGGATCGTGAAGTAGGCGGCGAAGAGGCCGCTAAAGAACATGAGCTCAGAGCCCAGCCACACCATCGTGCCGACGCCGAGCAGCGATGGCTTCGAGAACCGAATGGGCTCTCGCCGTGGCGCAGTCGTCGTCAACGTCGCCTCAGCCATGGTCAACCAATCCTCCGGCTCATTCGCCCTGCGATGCGACTACGTGGCGGAGCCAAGGAGACACAGGACGTGACGCGCACAGCACGGCGTGCTGCGTCGCACGCGTGACTGCGACGTAGAGCGACCGTAGCCCGACGGAGCTCTGTTCGAGCACTCCGACGTCGAGCACGACCACCGCGTCGAACTCCATTCCCCTCACTCCTGGCACATCCGACACCACGATCGTACCGACACTCGCGCTGTTGGACAAAATCGGCTCGATACCCCCCAGTGTGTCGGCTTCCAGGCGTGCATCAAGGATGATCGCGACCGATGCGTAGCGTGAAGCGAGCTCGTGGGCTCGCCGTCGTGCCCGAATCAGGAGCTCATCGCCCCACTCGTCGTGGAGCTCCACGACGCCAGGCGTCTCGCGCAACACCGTCTCCACGCCGTGCTCCGCGCCGAGAATCTGCGCACGAAGTGCCCCGACGAGGTGGCCGATGCGAGAGGGAGAACGGTAGTTCACCGTGAGGCGCTCGTAGGCTACCTGCTTCAGGCGCAGGGGCTCAGTGATAGCGCTCCAGTCTCGGATACCCCAGGGTGCGAGTGACTGCGCCCGATCACCGACGAGCGTGATCGACGAGCCCGACGTGCGCCGCCGAATAGCGCGGGCTGCCATCGGGCTGAGATCTTGCGCCTCGTCAACCACCACGTGGCCGAACACCCGACCCTCGTGGGTGCCCAGCAAGACGTCGAGCTCGTCGAGCAGAGGAACGTCCTCGACCTCCCAGACCACTTCGTGGGGCTCCCGGCCAGCTTCGAGCACGAGAGCGTGCATCTCGCTGTCGCGGAGCACCCCACGGGCAGCCGACTGAAGTAGCGCAGGTCGCGCGCGCACGTCGTAGAGCACCTCTTCGGCCGTAAGCCGCGGCCACAGACGTGCCAGGAGGCGTTGGAGCGCATCGAGCCGTCGGATCTCGTACCGAACCTCGTTGCGAACGTCCTCCTCCGAGTCGTCAGGCAGACGGGCAGGCCAGTCCTCGCCAGGACCAAAGAGCGCGACCACGTTCTCAGCATCTCGCCAAGCAGGCTTCACGAGAGGGCCACCGCGTAGCACGTCGTCGACGAGGGCATTGAGGATGACATCCTCGACAACCCGACGACGCGCGTTGTGTCCGCCTCTCACGGCGCGGGCCGCTGCAACGGCTCGAGCCGTCAGTTCCGGCGTGACGACGAGAACTCGAGAACCGAAGGGAATCTCGACCGCTTGACGCAGAGGCCGCTCTCGATCTCGCACAGCCCGCTGGAGCAGACGAACCATGCGACTCGACCCGCGTAGCGCTCGAGACTCATCGCTCGATCGGCTCTCGCCGACACGGGTGCCCGGCCGAAGAGAAGCGAGCGAGCGGAGCTCGACACCGCTCTCGCCGAGCGATGGCAGCACGTCACGCACGTAGCGCACGAACCCCGGCGTCGGTCCGACGACGAGGAGGCCTTGATGCTCGAGCCGCCATCGAAAGGTGTAGAGCAGGTAGGCCGCCCGGTGAAGCGCGACCGCGGTCTTGCCGGTGCCAGGGGAGCCCTCGACGACGATCGCCTGGCCGAGAGGTCGCCGGATGAGTTCATCCTGCTCAGCCTGGATCGTCGCGACGATGTCGACCATCTGCGAACCGCGCGGGCGCTCAAGGGCTGTGAGCAGCGCGGTCGGGCCAGCCGTGTCGGCGTCGCCGTGAGCGCCACCCGAGAGCGCCTCGACCTCCACGTGTCGCAGCTGTCCACGCTCGACCGCGAGGTGCCATCGACGCTCGACGCCCATCGGCACCTTCGCCGTGGCGCGGTAGAACGGCTCGGCCACGGGTGCGCGCCAGTCAACCACCATGGGATCGCCGTGTTCATCTGACAGCGACACACGGCCAATGTGGAACGACTCCCCATCGTCAAGATCGATCCGCCCAAAGACGAGAGAAGACTCTCCGAGCTCGAGACTCGAGAGCCGCCGCAGCGCATGCTCAACGACTACATCTCGCTCGAGGCGTGCCTGGTGAGTTCCACCCCGTTCCTGTGCCAGAGCATCCTCGAGGGCACGTGCGGTGGCCGCGCGCAGAGCGTCGAGCCTCTCGTAGGCTTGCTCGACGAAGCGCCGCTCAACCTCGAACGCTTCGTCAGCCACGACCCCCGCCCTCCTAGACTCGAGAAACCTAGAGTCTATGCTCCAGCCCGTTGCCAACACAGAGCCGCCGCTCCTCGCGGCTCTCGCTCGACGCCCGGTTTCGCGGGTGCCGGTATGGTTCATGCGCCAAGCAGGACGCTCGCTCCCCGAGTACCGCACCCTCAAAGGGGTCGATTCCATCCTGACGGTGCTCCAGGATCCATCGCTCGCTGCGGAGATCACGCTCCAGCCTGTCACGCGCTACGGAGTTGACGCAGCGATTCTCTACAGCGACATCGTGGCTCCGCTGGCTTACGCCGGCCTGGAGATCGACATCGTCGCAGGGGTCGGTCCGACGCTCGAGCCACCACTGAGATCTCGGCGCGACCTTGGCAGGCTCGCTCGTTTCCACGTCGAGGCTCTCGGGCCGATGGCGGAGACTGTACGGCTCGTTACGCAGTCCTCACCTGTGCCGCTGATCGGGTTCGCCGGCGGACCGTTCACCGTTGCAAGCTACCTCATTGAAGGTCGTCCGTCCCGCGACTACGTCCACACGAAGCGGCTCATGCTGAGCGACCCTGAGCTCTTCCGCGACATCCTTGCCCGCCTCACCGACATCGCGATCGCCACAATCACGACGCAGGTGCGCTCGGGAGCCCGCGCAGTACAGATCTTTGACTCCTGGGTTGGAGCGCTCGGAACGCGGGCGTTCGTGACGCACATCACCCCTCACCTGCGGCGACTCGCGGCAGCAATCGATGCACTGGGGGTGCCATCCATCTACTTCTCCGTCGGCACCGCGCACCTACTTGAGCAGGCGACGTCGCTTGGATTCAGTGCCCTCGGCGTCGACTGGCGCGTCGATCTCTCGTCGCTCGCGCGCCGTCACGGCCACCATCTCGCGATCCAGGGTAACCTCGACCCCGCTACCGTGCTCGCACCGCCAGACGCGCTCATCGACGAGGTTCGCCACGTGGTCGCGTCCTCACGGAGGGCGCCCGGCTACATCTTTAACTTGGGTCACGGCGTGCTACCGGAATCGGACCCCGACGTTCTCTCACGTATCGTTGAGTACGTGCACGAAGAGGGTACGGCGCTCAGGAGCCTCTGCGGGGACGAGCAGTGACCACGGCAGTGATCGGGGCCGGCGTCAGTGGTCTCGCCGCCGCCCTCGAGGCGGCACAGCGAAACGACCACGTCATTGTCTTCGAGGCCGACACCGTCGTCGGTGGCAAGCTGCGATCAGGCTCGCTCGGTTCGTCACTGGTTGAGCTCGGCCCCGACTCATTCCTCACGAGGACCGCGTCTGCGATGGAGCTCATCGAGCACCTGCCACTGGACCTCGTCGCACCAGTAGCGTCCCAAGCCCTCTTGTGGCGCCGGGGACAACGCCTCACAATCCCGAGCGGCCTCGTGCTTGGCGCGCCGACGAACGTGGCGAGTGCACTGCGCTCTCCTCTCGTGGGGCCTCTGAGCCGACTACGCGCTGCCTGGGGCGTTCTCGTGCGGTCGCGACGTGGGAGCGACACCGACGACCTCGGAGCGCTCGCGAGCTGGCGCTGGGGCCGCTCGTGGGCGGCCGCCCACATCGAACCGCTCGTCGGTGGTATCAACGCAAACACAATCGTCGGCCTGAGCGCGAGAACGAGCGCGCCAGGCATCGTGACGCTACCGCCGAGCGGACCTGTACCTCCACGCCAACCGCCGGTGCGCCATGCCCCGTTCCTCGCTCCTTCTACCGGAGTGCAAGCCCTCGCGGAAGCAATGCGTGAGCAGCTCGCTCAGTACGGCATCGAGGTCATGCTCAGGTGTGCGGTGCAAGCGATCGAGCGCTCGACCGGAGCATTTCGAATCGTGCACGACACCGGCACAGTCACCGTCGATGCCGTCGTCTGCGCGACACCTGCGGGTGTCACCGCAGGCCTCGTCTCCCAGCTCGCCCCCGAAGCTGCCCTCCTGCTCCGGGCGATTCGCTACGCATCGGTGAGCTTGGCGCTGCTTAAGGTCGAGGACCCGCTTCCACAGTCCTTCGCTGGCGTCGCCGGCGTGCTCGTAGATCGAGCGGCTGGACTTCTCACGACCGCCGTTTCGCTGGCGTCACAGAAGTGGCCTCACTGGTCAGCGGACGGGCGACCCATCCTGAGGGTTTCTGCGGGGAACCTCTACGACCTTCGCCCACTCGACCGTGACGACCCGACGCTCCTCGAAGACCTCGTCGCCGAGGCGTCGGCCGTGCTCGGCGTGCCGCTCAGGCCCACCGCGGGG
>ML178756.1:0-3166 GCA_004366215.1 Actinomycetota bacterium
TCCGTCGAGGGGCGTGCAGGCCAGCCTCACGGTCGGTAGGTACACCGGCACCTCGACCTTCGTGTCGAGGGGGACTCGAAGCGAGTAGCCGCGTCCAGCCTCGAGCGGTACCCTGACGCCAAGGCGACGGCGTAGCGTGCCTGTCAACCACGCGCCGATCGCGATGATGACACCGTCCGCGCGCCACGACGTGCCGTCTCTCGCTTCCACAACGACCTCGTTGTGTCGGTAGTGAAGGTCCACGACCTCGGCACGCTCGATCGAGACGCCCTGAGCGGCGAGAGCGGCAGCGATCCGATGTGTCGCGCGCGCCGGATCGACGAACCGTTGACCCTGGATCGCGACGCCGTACGTGAGGCGTTCTCCTGCGATGGGAGCCTCCTCGCGTAGCGATCGACCATCGAGGATCTCGGTCTCCACCGAAAAACCTGCCCGTCGCACCAGCGCAAACTCGCGCTCGAGGCTCGCAGCGTCCTGTGCTCGCTCGAACGCAGCGACGATCGGAGCCTGCGTTGGGGTGTAGTCGATGACCTCACCGAGCCGATCCCAAGCTTCGAGCGAGCGGTCGTTCAGGCGCCCGAGCAACGCCATCGATCGGCGCCACACGCTCGGACGGCACGCGAGCAGGAAGCGAACGACGAACTCGAGCCAGCTGCGCTCGAACCGCGGCGCGAAGTAGAGCGGTGAAGCCGGCGAGGCCATGGAGGCAAGGCCCGAGCGCACCAACGCAGGCTCGTTGAGCGGGATCGCAAGGCCAGGTGACAGCCACCCAGCGTTGCCGTAGGACGCGCCTGAAGCCACCTCACGCCGTTCCAGCACGGTCACGTCGGCACCTCGGTGGCTGAGATGCCACGCTGTCGACAAGCCAACGATGCCCGCACCGACGACGATGAAGCGCCCCACAGCCATCTCCTCCTAGCGCTTGCTACGCTACCTTAGCTCGCAGCCTCGCTGGTAGCCGGCGCGTCACGCCGGAACGATGACGCTGGGTCGTCCCGCAACCTCAACCGCTTCAGCCGTCAGTGACCACTGCGACGAGGGACTCAAGGAGCCACCCGTATAGGTCGACGAGGCCCCGATCTGGCGACTCCCTCGCAGCCTCGATGAGAACGAGTCTTGCGAGATTCAGCGCGCGGGCAAGCTCGTCGGCCTGAGCGACGTCGAGCAGTGTTGCGGTCGCGATCTTGGCCGACCACTGCTCGAGCAGCTGCTGCGTGGCGGCCAAGCCACTCGCGCCCTGCTCCTCGGCGCGCGTCAACGACGCTTCGGCCTCGAGCAAGGGATCATCGTAGAGCGGCGGTGCGAGTCGCCAGGTCTCCTCGCGGCCGGCAGCAACGATCTCGGCCACGAGCGCCAGGCTCCGACGGAGCACCTCTCGTGCCTGTGCGGGAAGCGCTACTCGAACTTCGTCGTCGATCCGTTGGAATGGCGACTCGCTCACGCCCGCGACACCGTCGCCCACAGCCCATAGGCGTGGAGCTTGGAGGCCGCGCTCTCCATGTCGTCGCGTGACCCGGTCGCCACGATCGCCTTGCCTTCGTTGTGGACCTGCATCGTCAGCTCCGTTGCCTTGACCTTGGAGAAAGCGAACGTCGCCTGCAGGACGTAGATGACGTAGGAGATCAAGTTGACCGGATCGTCCCACAGAATCGTCGCCCAGCTCTCCTCGGTCCTGGTCTCGACTACCTCGTCCGACTCAACCGGTGCAAGGGCTGGAGATGGCGACATCGCCTCGACACCTCCCGACACGTTCACCTCCAGGTTAGCGCACCGTGAGCTCCAGTGATCTAGTCTGTCGGAGCAACGCTGCGGACGTCTGAAGCCGCAACGTCAGCCTCGGGCGCTGACACCGCCGTCGAGCGCGGCACGCGAAACAGGAGCAAGTAGTAGCGGTTCATCGCGAGCCACACGAGTGCCGCTCCAAGGATGTGGAGCGCGATCAGCCAGGCAGGCAAGCCCGTGAAGTACTGCGTGTAGCCGATGATGCCTTGGAACGCACCGAGCCACAGGAGCGATCGTGCAGCCGACTGGATCTCCTGTGGGTAGCGACCCTGATGCAGAAGGAAGAGCAGCGCGAGGTTGAGCGCCACGAAGACCAGCGCGATGTCGGCGTGCAGGTACGTCACCTGCAGCATCGTCAGAATATGCAAGCGCTCCGAGCCCGGCGAGCCTGAGTAGGGGCCAGTGCCTGCGACCGCTGTACCCACGAAGACCAGGCCGCTCAGGACGACAAAGAGCAGGCGCGACAGCCACAGCACTTCGTTCGAGACGGCGACCACCGGTCGGCCAGCAGGTTGACCCGCCTTGTGGTAAATCACGACCGCGTTCCACAGCACGACGAGCGCGAGGAGGAAGTGAGCCATGACGAACGGGGGTGCCAGCTTCTCGAGCACAGAGATGCCTCCGAGGACGCTCTCTGCGATCACCTCCACCACGAGGCCGAGCGACCACCAGATGAGGTCACGTCGCACCGGCCTGCGAAGCAGGGCGAAGAGCCACGTCACCGCCATGAGGAGACCCGCAAAGAAGGTGACGACGCGATTGGTGAACTCAATCATCGGGTGCAGTCGCAAGTTCGCGACGAAGTGCCCGTTCGTACAATCGGGCCACGTCGGGCAGCCCAGCCCCGACTCCGTCAGCCGGACGACGCCGCCCGTGAAGATGATGACGGTAGAGAAGACGAGCGTTGCAAGCGCAACCCGCCGAAAGACCTGCGGGGAGACCGGGATCGTCGCGCGGAGCCACGCGAGCAGTGCACGCATGGCTCCATCCTACCGAACCGAGAACGGTAGTCGGAGTGGCGTTTCAGGCGGTCCATCGGAAGAATCTCACCGCCGCCACTGGTGCGATGACCGACCACGCAACGAGGCTTGCCCACGCCCACCCGGGCACGGGCCCCGTCGCCCCGATGCCATGGAGCAGGACCGTTGCGGAAGAGGCGGCCGGAAGGGCTCGTGCGATCGTCGCGATCCACGACGGCAAGCTCGTCAACGGCACCACCATGGAGCCGACACCGAGCAGCACGAGCCACAGCAGCGTAGAGAGACCAAGGACCAGCTCAGCACGCAGCGTGCCGCCGATCACGAGGCCAAGACCAGCGAACGCAGCCGTAGCGAGAACCCACCCGACGATGAAGTCCACCGGGTTCCCCTGAGGATGCCAACCA
>ML178756.1:3176-3585 GCA_004366215.1 Actinomycetota bacterium
CGCCGCACCCACGAGGAGTAGCAGCGCGAGCTCTACCAGCTCGAGCGCGCCCACGGTGAGCATCTTGGCAGCGATGACGCCGCGACGCCCGAGCGGTGTGAACCCAAGACGTTTCAGCACGCCGTAGGAACGATCGAACGCGACGGTGATCGACTGCGACACCATGCCTGAGGCCATGATGCCGAACGTCACGGCACCGTTGAGGATGAAGTTGACGCGTGGAACACCATGAGGCACCGGTAGCACGGTCACTCGCGAGAAGAGGATCAGTCCAAGGACCGGGATGACGATCGTAAGCAGCGCCGCCTCGCCCTGGCGCAGGACGAGCCGCAGCTCCACTGCTGCTTGTGCACGCACAGCACGCAGCATTAGCGCACCTCCTCACCCTCGACGAGCCGCAGGCACATCG
>SIRY01000077.1 GCA_004366215.1 Actinomycetota bacterium
GAGCGAGCAAACGCAATCGACGCGTCACCGGGGACGCTGGTCGCAACGGTGGCCGACGTCGGCAGTCCGCTGCGGCTCGCGATAGCCAAGACGCCCGTCGACGGGTCGAGCACCGGGCCGAGGGCGGGTACCGATCCGAGGCCACGCGCCTCGAGCGCTACGAGTCCGCCGAGCAGCAACGCGCTCACCACGCCGCGAAGCGGACGTCTCACGGCCCCCTCCTCCCCCACGGGCAGGGTACCACGCCGGCGAAGGGAACGCTCGTCAGCTGCTCGGGAGCAGTGGGCCACTGCCGACGTTGGGGTTCGCGCACTCGGCGCGCAGCGCGTGGACGAGGTGCGCTTCGTTCACCCGCCCGACCTCCCCGAGCGTCGCTGCGAGCGGTTGGTACCCAGCATTCGCGCCAGCTGCGAGGTTGGCGAGCGGCTCAGCTCGAGCAAGGAGCGACTGGGCGTCGCGCTCGAGCCGAGATCGCCGCGATGGTGGCAGCGCCGAAGCTTGTTGCCACAGCTCGAGTGAGCGGTGCACGAGGCCGCAGGCTACGTGAACGTTAGCGCTCGCGCTCGCGCCGCACGCGCTCAGTGCGGCGCTGCACGCGAGCCCAACGATGGCTACCGCAAGCGCACGTCGCACGAGCTCTACCCTAGCCTCGCGGCCTCCGCAAGCTCCGGTAGGCTCGAGCTCATGGAGACCCTCTTTGGTCCAGACTCAGCTGTGTGGGTGTTGCACGGTGACGCCGCAGGCCTCGTCGGTGGTGTGAGGGCGCTCGCCGTCCAAGCGCTCGAGCCGCGCGCGCTCGCGGGCGTCGAGCAGTTCTCAGCGTTTGCGGCGCATCCCGACCAGCGCCTCGCAGAGACCATCGACTTCATGGACATCGTCACCTACGGCTCGCTCGACGAGGTCGAGGCCGCGGTCGCGGCTGTGCGTCGGCTCCACGAGCCGGTAGTAGGCACCGATCCGGTGAGCGGGTTGCCATTCGACGCGAACGACCCGGCGTTGCTCGCGTTCGTGCACAACAGCCTCGTCGCTTCGGTCGGGCTGGCTTACGCATCGTTCCACCCTGGGCTCGACGCGACCATCCTCGACCGCTACGCGAGCGAGATGACACGGTTTGCGGCGCTCATGGGTGCTGACCTCGATCTGGTCCCCGAGCGCTGGGCAGCGTGCGTGCGGGTGGTCGATACTTGGTCGACGCTGACGGTGTCGGACGCCTACCGGCGGGCGCTCGAAGTGCTCGAGGGACTGCGGGTGGACGGACCGATCGCGCTCGTGTGGCCTGCGCTGATTCACTGGGTGCGCCAGAGCCTGCCGAGCTGGGTCAAAGCTGAGCTCGGCGTAGCGCCGAACCCTGTTGCTGACCTCGGCGCGTGGATCGCCTTGTGGACAGCAGGTGTACTCGGCTCAGTGCTCGTCCCTCCGTCGCCGCGCCGGCTCAAGGCGCTCGGCGAGGGTGCGAGGTGATCTTCGCCACCGACTTCGACGGCACGCTGCTCGATCGCTCGGGCACTCCGGTCCCGACGAGTGCGACGGCACTCGCAGCGGCACGTCGCCGCGGCCTTGCGGTGGTGCCTGTGACGGCGCGAGGTCCGCGATCAGCGGTGGCGCTGAGTCGAGACCTCGACCTTGGTCCGGTCTGCGTGTGCTCCAACGGCGTGTTGGGAGTCGAGGTATCTACAGGCTCGGTCCTCTGGTCGCACGGGCTCAAGCCGCGCGTGGTCGGCGAGATTGTCGCAGCGATCGCTCGGGCGGTCGGCGACGCGCGCTTTGCGGTGGAGACTCGCGACGGGTTCCTCGTCGAGCCCGGCTTCTTCGAGCCGCAGTGGCGCAGGTTCACTCGTGCACAGCTCGTGCCTCGTCGGACGCTCGCGACGAGCGAGGCCTTGAAGGTGGTCACGAGGGTGCCGGGCTGTAGCGGTGAGGAGCTGCGCGCCCGGCTCGGAGGGGTCCTCGACGGACTCTCGCTCATTCCTGGATCGAGCGACTGGCTCGACGTCTGTGCTCGAGGGGTCTCGAAGGGCTCGGGCATAGGGCTCGGGGCTGAGGTGCTCGGCGTCGACCTCGAGGACGTCGGTGCGGTGGGCGACCACCTCAACGACGTCTCCATGTTCGAGGTTGTCGGGAGGGCGTACGTCGTTGCCGACGGCCATCCGGCCGCGCTGCGCGCTGCAGACGAGGTCGTGGCAGCGTGCGAGGACGGTGGCGCTGGCGAGGCGCTGACGCGGTTCATTCAAACCCACGATCGTGAGTACTCACAGCGTTCTCCAAGACGTCATCGGTAGCCTCCCCGTACCGAGGAGGGACTAGCGTGATCTCGCGCATCATCGACACGGTGCTCGCGGACCGCTCGCCGGCTGAGGAGTATGGGGCCTCGCGCCGAGTGCGGGCCGTCGCCCGCCTGATGTCCCTGCTCGGTGTCATCCTCTTCGTGGGTCTTGCGATCGAGGGCGTCACCATCGTCTTCATTGGACAGCTCATCGGGCTGCACATCCTGCTTGGGATGGTGCTCATCCCCGTCATGGCGTACAAGATTCTCGTAGCGACGTACCGCTTCGCGATGTACTACCTCGGCGTATCGGACTTCAAGCGCGCGGGGCCCCCAGAGCCTCTCCTGCGCGCGATCGGGCCGTTCGTGGTACTGACCACCGTGGCGCTCATGGGCTCGGGGGTCGTGCTCGCTCTGCTGCCGCCGGGGTCGGTAGCGGCGGACACGTGGCGGACGCTGCACCAGGAATCGTTTATCGTCTGGTTCGCGCTCATGACGATCCACGTGCTCGCCTACGTACGTCGTGCCTTCGGGACGACGCGAGATGACCTGCGTCACGACCGCTACCGGTCGTTGGTTGGGCGTCGAGGGCGGCTCGTGAGCGCCGGCATCGCGCTCGCTCTCGGTCTCGTGTTGGCACTCGTTGTCGTTCCTGCGGTGGGACCATGGTCGCACTACCTCTCGTCGCTCGGGGTTCGGTAGGTGACGCCTAGCGTGGCGATGTGAGGTCTCGAGGGGTCGACACCGACGAACTGGTCGTGCTGCTCCGCGACGCCGCCCGAGCATGCCTCCTCGCCGTCGATGGCTCAGCGACTGACTGGTCGGCGACCGGCGGTCACCGGGGGCAGCACCGGGGCGATGTGGTCTCGCCCGCCCGGGGCGCAGCGTCTTGTCGGAAGAGTCGGGTCTGCTCGACCGAGGGGCGGTCCTCACGGCGATCGTGGATCCGATCGACGGTTCGACCAACGCCTCGCGAGGTCTCCTGCCGTGGGCGAGCTCTATCGCGGTGGTCGACGACGAGGGCCCGCTCGTGGCGGTGGTCGCACTGTGTCGCTCGCTCGGTACGTACTGGGCGATTCGCGGGCGCGGGGCTTGGCGCGACGGTACCCGCGTCAGGACGAGCGGAGCCAAGCGGCCGGAGAGCAGCGTCATCGCCGTCAACGGCACGCCGCGAGCCTGGCTCGGGTGGAGCCAGCTGCGAGCCTTCGGCTCAGCAGCCTCGGAGCTCGCCTTCGTGGCCGAGGGGAGTGTCGACGCGCTCGTGGACTTCTCTCGCGACGGACTTGCCGTGTGGGACGTCGCCGCGGGAGCCCTCCTCGTCGCAGAGGCAGGGGGCTACGTCGTCACCGAGTCTGGCGGCCCACCACGTCTCGATCCGTTCGCTCAGCGGCAGCACCTCGTCGCGGGGGCGACGGAGCAGCTTGCGAGCGAGCTCCTCCGTCGGCGCGAGAGGCGAGCGTCGCGCTGAGGCGCAGCGGTGCTCGCCGACCTCAGGGTGCGAAGCTTCGTGAGTGCGCGGGCGCGCGAGCGGCGCCGCATCCTCCGAGGTCGGGCCGCGAGGAGGCTCCCGGCGTCGCCTCGGTGAGGGGGAGCTGCGCTCACGCGTGAGTCTCAGCTGCTGTCGCTCGCAGTCGCTGACGCACCACAGACCACGACAGCGACGGACGGCTCACACGGCTGCGGTGGCGCCACCGGAACGCAGAGGGCGTCGGGCGACCCAACGCAGCGGGGCGCCCGACGCGATGGTGGATGCTGCGGGACGTCATGGCACCACCGAGGGCGTGGTGACGGTGGGCGAGCGTCGCGACCCTTGCATCGCCAGCCACGGCCCGCGACGCCTCGGCTGTCTTCGAAGCCAAAGAGCGGCACTCACCCCTGAGCAAGGGCCGCTGCTGAGGGGCGGGGCGCGTGGTCTTGAGGTGTCATAAGGCGAAACCGTTTTCTCAGGTAGACGGCTTGCCCCTCCAACTTCCCCCGCCGAACACCGTGGTTCGTTGCGGTGCTGGCGACCGGTAGGTCGATCGTGCTGGTGGCCGGGCCTGGCGGCGGGGAAGCGCACCTCGCCCACCCGCCGCCAGCCGCGGGGGGTTCGCTCAGAGACATTTCTTGACCTTCCAGCTACTGGAAGCCGTAGGGTGGTGCCACTGCGACGGTTCTGGTCGCGGGTTAGCGAGGTGGATGTCATGGATGAGCTCGTGTTGACCGTCACCGGCATGGATTGCCGGTCCTGCGAGGAGCGCATAGAGCGCTCGGTGGCCAAGCTGGAGGGCGTCCGTCGGGTCTCGGCTGATCACGCCACCGACCGGATCACCGTGGTCGTCGACCAGGCGAGTTCGGAGGCGGCGGTGCGCCGCGGTATCACCGCCGCAGGTTTCGAGGTGAAGTCATGACTACCGTCGCCCCGGAGAAGGAGCCACGCAACAGCTCCGATGGCGGCTATTGGGCCGAGGAGCTGCCCGAAGGGGGGGAGAGGTTCCGGGCCAAGATCGGCGGGCTGCACTGCTCTTTGTGCACCGGGACGATCGAGCGGGCGTTGGG
>SIRY01000078.1 GCA_004366215.1 Actinomycetota bacterium
ACTCTGCCGGGACCGAAGAGGAGCTCCTCGCCCACATCCAAGCGCACGTCCAGGAGGTCCATGGACTGCGTCGGGTGACGCCGGTGCTCCTCGCTGCGGTGAAGTCCAACATTCGAGACGTCGCCTAAGCTGAGACCGGCTGTGCCGCGAGAGGGAGGAGCGTGTGATCGATCCGACGACGCTCATCCCCCATCGACCGCCGTTCCTCCTCTTGGACGTCATCGACGTTCTCGAGGCCGGTAGGCGGGCGGTCGGCCGCTGGAACGTCCCGCCAGATCTCGCGGTCTTCGAAGGCCACTTCCCGGGCCGGCCGGTGCTGCCTGGCGTGTACCAGGTAGAGTCGGTCGCGCAGCTTGGAGCGGCGACCGTGCTCGCTGACGAGCGCTTTCGGGGCACGCTCCCTCTCTTTGGTGGCATCGATCGTGCACGCTTTCGGCGCCAAGTCGTCCCGGGCGATGAGCTCACCGTGGAGGTCGAGCTGCTCTCCCTCTCGGGGCGGGCAGGCAAGGGGCGTGGTTGGGCTCGAGTTGGGGAAGCCCTCGCGGCTGAGGTTGAGCTCATGTTCGTGATCGCGCCGAGCCGCTGACGATGCGGGTCGCGACCTGGAACGTCAACTCGCTTCGAGCGCGTCAGGAGCTCGTCGGTGCGTGGCTCGACGAGCACGAGCCAGACGTCCTGCTGTTACAGGAGACGAAGGTTGATGACCGCTCCTTCCCGCGGCAGCTCTTCGAGGAGCGCGGCTACCACGTCGTCACGTGGGGCGCGAACCAGTGGAACGGAGTAGCAATCTGTCTGCGGGGGGAGCCGGCGGAGGTACGCTACGGGGCTAACCTCGCGCGGGCCGTCGACGCGAGAGAAGAGCCACGAGCACTCGCGGTCTTGGCCTCGTTTGGGTGGGTGCTGAGCGTCTACGTTCCGAACGGCCGTGCGCTCGACGACCCTCACTACCGCTACAAGCTTGCGTGGCTCTCGACCTTGCGGGAGTCCCTCGCGCCGATCGTCGGCGACGGCGTCATCGTGGGTGGAGACTTCAACGTGGCCCCGAGCGACCTCGACGTGTGGGATGCGCAGGCGCTTCGCGGCTCGACGCACGTCTCGCAGCCGGAGCGTTCGGCGCTGGCCTCCCTCCTTGGGCTCGGCCTGCACGACGCGTTCCGGCTCGCTCACCCAGACGAGCCTGGGTTCACATGGTGGGACTACCGCCAGGGCGCGTTTCGTCGCAACTTCGGCATGCGCATCGACCTGATGCTCGTCTCGGCTGGATGGGTGAGCCGGCTCTCGAGGATCGAGGTCGACCGTGAGGCGAGACGAGCAGCGAAACCTTCGGATCACGCCCCACTCGTCGCCGACTTCTCCCCGTAGGAGGCTGCGATGACCCGCCACAAGGAGTGGGCTAACGCCTCCCGTACCGAGGCAGGCGTCTCGGTCAAGTGTGCGAGGAGGGCCTCGTAGCTCCGAGGAGTCGACCGTAGCAGGCCCTCGAGCGCTGCGTCGCTGACGAGCCGGTGCGGGGCGACCCCGAGCGCTCGAGCAAAGCGAGCCCGCTGCGTGAGGAGCGCGCGGCGGGAGGGTGATGGGGTGCGTGCTCGGCCGACCGTCGACGCAGGGGCGACGGAGTGCGCCGCCGTCAGCTCGGCGAGAAGCGGCTGGAGCAAGACGCTCGGCGCGACGTCGCTCCAGCTGAGAGAGAGCGAGTCGGTCGCTCGGGTCATCGCGACGTAGAGCAGTCGGCGTTCCTCTGCACGTCGCTCAGCACTCCGAGCTCCAGGATGCGGAAGCGATCGGGCGCCGACGTCGATGAGGCGGACGTGGAACCACTCGAGCCCTTTCGCTCGATGGAAGGTCGCTAGCGTCACGGCGTTGAGTCGGCGCGCGAGGCGCTCATCGAGGACGTCACGCAGATCCTCGACGCGGGCCATCGGGTCAGCGCGGAGAAGGTCGGCAACCTGGGACCGAACGTGCTCGAGGAGGTCGTCGTCGATGTCGGAGTCACTGCTCGAGAGTTCGTCGAGGACGACTCGCAGCGGGGTCGCGCTCTGGCGCAGACTCGCGAAGCGTTGCCTGAGGCGAGCGAGCACGCGATCGTGTCCGAGTGTCACGCTTGGGATGCCCGCGCGAGCGAGCGCTGCGTCGACCGCACCGAGTGCTCTCGATGTCCGCGCGAGCACTGCCATTGCTCGCCACCGCACTCCCTGGTTGTGCAGTCCACTCAGTTCTCGAACCACGCTCTGGGCCTCATCGTCGGGGTGCGAGAAGCCACGGACTACCGGCGGTGGACCGCCGGGTCGCGCTCCGCGTACGAGAGGAGGAGGATGGAGGACGCTAGCGCAAGACTGTACGAGGGTGTCGCGCGATCGGTAGTTCGTCGTGAGGGTCACCGTGTGCATGCCGGGGACATCGAGTTCGGTGAGCACCGACGGATCCGCGCCGTTCCACGCGTAGATCGACTGGTTGGGGTCGCCGACGACGGTCAGGCCTCGAAGATCGGGCCCGAGCAACGCCCGAAAGAGGCGAAGCTGCGCGGGCGTCGAGTCCTGAAACTCGTCGACGAAGAGCCACTCGATCCCAAGGTCATCTCTCAGCGCTGGCTCTCGCTCGAGCCGGTGTGCGAGCGCTGCGATGACGCCGTCGAGGTCGAGCACGGAGTGCTCCGCACAGTAGCGCGTGTACGCGGTGGCGAGCGTGGCGATGCGCTCGGTTGGCGGGGGTGATCCGCGCAGAGTGGCGAGCAGCAGCTGGTGCTCACGAGGAGTGAGCGGTGGTGCGACACGGCGCACCAGTTCGTCGACCGACTCAATGCGAGGCAGGCGCTCTCCGCGGAGCCGGGCGACCTCGGCGAGCCAGCTCAGCGCAGCTGCGTGGACCGTGTTCGTCGTCGGAAGCGGGCCGCGCAACGTGCGCCGCAGTCGGCGCTGGAGCTCGAAGGCTGCTGCACGGGTGAAGGTGAGGACTGCCGTCGCCGTCGCGTGGATGCGACCCGTGGTGAGCTGAACCGCGATGCGCCTCGTGAGTACCAGCGTCTTGCCTGAACCCGCCGGCGCGACGATGCGGAGCGGCGGAGGAACCTGCGTCGCCGCACGCGGCTCAGGCGAGAGGTCTCCAAGCAGGTCGTCGAGCAGGGAAGCAGGGGATTCGACCATGCTACGACGTCGGCGCAGCGCAGCAGAACCACGCCTCGCTGAGACGCGCAGGCGCTGGGGCCCGGCTGGCTGGTCGTGGAGGTCGTGGCGGGGCACCGACGAGCTGCCAGGCCGCGTCGAAGCCGTCTCGAAAGGAGGGTGCACGAGCAGCGGCACTGCGAAGGGCCGCTGCGAGTCCCTCGAGGCGAGGATCCGAGTAGCGCCATGCGTAGCTCATCGACGAGGTGTCGTAGCTGCCGAAGCTCTCGTCGAGTCTGAGCAGGGTCGTTCGGGGAGCGAGGAGCTCGATGCCGTACTGCACGGGCTCGACAACGTCCTCGAGGTGAGAGTCCCACACGAACCGAAGGATGTCGTGCACGTCCTCGAGCGTGCTCCAAGGCGTGAAAGGGATGAAGGTCGGGTGGAGGCCGACGCCGGCGTCGAAGAGCGCATCGCGCACTCGGATCACGTCGGCCCGAGTATGACCCTTGCCGAGGCGTTCCAAGATGTCGTCGCGCAGACTTTCGACCGCCGAGATCACGAAGACCACGCCTGCAGCGGCGAGCCGCGCAGCGAGGGAGGGATCGCGCGCCAGCTCGGCGATCTTGATCGTCACGTCGAACGTCACCGACGGGTAGCGGCGGTGTGCCTCCTCGAGGATCGCGACGGCGTGGCGGGGAGCACTCAGGAAGTCAGCGTCCCCGAAGGAGATGTGAGCGGCCCCGCGAGCCACCTGTTCCTCGATGTCTGTGAGCACGGCAGCCGTTTCGAGGGTGACGATCCTGCCGTGCCAGGCGCCTGCGACCGGGCAGTGGAGACAGCGGTGGCGGCAGCCGAGCGTGGTCTCGACGTAACCGGTTCGATACACCGTCCCTCCACGCTCGAGGGTGCGGTAGCGACGGGTGTCGTCCTGCGAGGGCGGCGGTTCGTAGTGCCGTCGCCCTCCCCGTCGGCTGGAGCGCTCTCCGACGAGGAGGGCGGCAACCTCGTCCGGGTCATCCCGATCGATCGCCCAGAGCAACGGCCAGGACTCACCGTCGAGCGCTTCACGCAGGGTCGAGGCGTACGTACCGACGAGGAGCACCAGACGGGTTCGAAGGAGTTCGCGGTGTTGCTCGATGAGCGTCCGAGCACGGAGCGCTCCGGTCAACATGGGGACAGAGATGACGACGGCTGATGCTCGGCCGATCGCCTCGTGGAGCGCTGTCGCTGCGCAGTCTGCGTCCACGACGTGCGTACGGTGACGCAAGCGCCCTGCGATCATGGCTGCGAGCTGTGAGCGGTGGCCGAGGTCGTAGGTTGTGACGAGCAGGATGGGCGCCGAGTCGGAGAGAGCCTGACCCATGCCTGCGAGTCTACGGCCTTGGACGGCATCGAGTCGACTGAGAACTTCTCGGCGGCTCGGTCCGTGGACGAACACGAAGCCTAGGTAACGGTTGCTGCGAGGCGGCGCGTACACCGCGGTTCCAGGTGTCGTGGTCACCTCGATGGCTTCGACGCCTGGCAGCGCCCAAGCCTGGTCGACGTTGTCGAACCCCTCGAAGGTCCCGTCGCTCGGGGTGGGTACCATCCAGATGCCGAGTGGCCCGCCCCGGCGCGTGACCCTTGGGCCCTCGAGCTCTCCAAGGGTCCGGGCGATCACCAGCTCCTCGAGGCGACGTCCGCCTGTGAGGCGGATCGCCCGGCTGCAGCGCCCACCGATCGTCCGCGGCGCGACCTCCAGCAGCGCTGGTCCGGTGCTCGTGATACGGAGCTCTGCGTGCAGCGGTGACGTGGTCAGTCCCAGCCAGTTTGCGGCACGCTCGACGAGGAGCCGCACCTCCTCGCGTTGCGCTGCGGGTAGCTCACTCGGGGCGACGTAGAGCTCCTCCCAGAAGGTAGGTCCATCGCCAAGCCCCGGCTTGTCGAACACCTCGACGACTTCGAGAGCACCGCCGGTCATGATGCCTTCGAGGGCGAGCTCTGGGCCTGAGACGTACTGCTCGGCCAGCACCGGTGAGCTCGGACCTACGACGCGCTCGAGCTGAGACCGTCCCCAGTCGAGCGTCTCGCGCTCGACTCGAACGACCCCCTCTGACGCGGTGCGATCTCGTGGCTTGAGAACCCAGGGTCCAGGGCCGAGGTGACGCTCGAGCCACGGGCCGGTGAGCTTGGCGACTGACTCGGCGAGGACCCATCGAGGCTGTGGGAACTCACCTCGATCGAGGTGCGCTCGAAAGAGGTCCTTTCGAGTCGCACGCTCGACCACGGTCGCCCGCCCACTCGTCAGGCCGAGGAGGTCGGAGACGTGGGCAGCGAAGCGTACTGAGAGCTCGTCAACACCCACCACCGCCTCGACACCTCTCGAGGCGAGCGCACGGGCGATGCGGTCGAACTCCGAAGGGTCAAGTGAGAGCGACGACTCGATGACAGCGTGGACCGCGAGAGGTTCGCGGGCGTCGGTGATCACGGTGAGCGTGTGATCGTCGGTAGCCCTGAGGAAATCGTCGGAGCGGTAGCTCTCAGCAGGGACTACGAGGGCGAGCTTCGCCACGTCTGTAGGATCGTAGCTGGGAGCCAGCGAGGAGGCTTGCAAGGTGATAACCGTCACACCGCACGCTCGGGATCTGATCGCAGCTGCGATCGCAGAGGAGCAGCAGGACGCACCTCTTGGGCTGTGGATCGAAGTTACCGGGGCCCCAGATGCGAGCTTCCACTACGACGTCTACCTCCAGGAGGTGAGCGCTGCCGATCCGGAGGACGAGCGCATCGTCCTCGACGGGATCGTCCTCGTCATCCCCGCCTCGTCCCGCGAGGCGCTCCGCGGAGCGACCGTCGACGCAGGGCCCGAAGGCGACCTCGTCATCGATAACCCCAACGTTCCTCGTGGCGCAGAGCCGCTACCAGACTTTGGTCCTGAGGCGCTCACCAACGACCTTGCCCGTCGAGTGGATGCGATCTTGCAAGAGCAGATCAACCCAGCGATCGCGGCGCATGGCGGTTACGCAGAGCTAGTCGGCGTGGTTGATGAGGTCGCCTACGTGCTCATGGGTGGCGGCTGCCAGGGGTGTGGGCTCGCCGCGGTGACCCTGAGCCAAGGGATCGCGGTCGCGATTCGCGATGCGCTTCCTGAGATCCGTGACGTCGTCGACGTGACGAATCACGCAGCAGGCAACAACCCGTACTACCAGCCTCAAAAGAAGTAGGCTCGAAGCCCGCGGGGTGGAAGTTGCTGACCCTCGCTGAGGGGTTCCCCCTGCTCTGAGGGGTGCAGAGGCTGCGCTGACGTCCTCGTTGCGAGGCCTGTGGCGACGTACCGTGCCGTGAGCGAGGCGAGAGGGAATCGGCGACAGAGTGCGCGCCACGGGGTGCGCGCACTCTGTCGCGACGTGCGCACGCCCGAGCGTGCGCGCAGCGCTACGCCTTGACGAGCTCGATCTCGAGGTTCAGCGTCACCTTGTCGCTCACGACGACGCCGCCGGTCTCGAGCGCAGCGTTCCACTCGATGCCAAATTCCTTGCGAGAGATCTCGCCGGTTGCGGAGAACCCCGCGCGCATGCCGCCGTAGGGGTCGGGGGAGGTGCCGTTGAACTCGAGCGTCAAGGCAACTGAGCGCGTCGTCCCGCGGATGGTCAGGTCGCCGACGAGTGACCAGTCGTCGCCGTGTGGCTCGATACGGGTGGAGCTGAAGGTGATCGTGGGGTACTCGCTGACGTTGAGGAAGTCTGGGCTGCGCAGGTGGTTGTCGCGGTTTTCGTCTCGCGTCGAGATCGACGCGGCGTCGATCGTCGCCGTGACGGTGCTCTGCGTCACGTCCTCGGCGATCTCGGCGTAACCCTCGAACTTCTCGAAGCTGCCGCGTACCTTCGCCACCATCATGTGGCGGACGACGAACTCGACGGTCGAGTGCGCCGGATCGATGTTCCAGCGGCCGGGTGTGAGTCCAAGGTCCTCAGCTCGTGGGCTCATCTCTACCTCCTTTGACGATTGCTGACTAGGCTCGAGTATAGGAGTACTAGTTGCGTATGCAAGCACTTACACCCGCTTCCTCGCGGTCGGGAGTCGTTGAAGAAGTGTTCAACCGGCTCTTCGTCCTCCACGACCGCCTCGTCGACCTCCTTGATCGAGAGCTCGAGGAGGCGTGCGGTGTCGGACTTGGCGAGTTCCTCGTGCTCAAGAGCATCGACGGCTCCCCCGAAGGTCGCCTCCGGCTCTCCGAGCTCGCCGACGCTGCACTGCTGTCACGTAGCGCGCTTTCGCGTCGTGTCGACCGGCTCGTCGCTGCCGCGTGGGTGGTTCGGCATGGCTGCCCAACCGACCGGCGCGGGACCTACGCGGTCATCACCGAGGAGGGGCGATCAGTCGTGCGACGCGGGCTCCCGGCGTTCAACCGAGTGCTGCAGTCCACACTCGGCGCTCGTTTCGACGCGGGGACCTTGCAGGCGCTGAGCGACATTCTCAACGAGTCAATCAGCTCGTTGGGCGAGGGGTAAGAAGCAGGTGGTGCAGTCGCTCCGCATCGCTGGCGCCAAAGCCGTGGTGCTCGAGGTAGCGGTAGGTAGAGCCCCAACGCTGCTCGGTTGCGGCGAGCACGGCCTCGATCGCTTCGGGAGGAGAGCTGAGCAGCGCGGCGGGCAGGTGCGACCAGGAGGGTTCCACGCCGGCACGACGCCGCTCGGCTTGGAGGCGACGTAGGTTCTGCTCGCTTCGTCGGTAGTCGTCGACGATGTCGCGGACACGGGCGCCGACGACGCTGAGCGTGAGCGCGACGACGATCCCGGTCCTGTCCTTCCCCGCAGTGCAGTGGACGAGAGTTGGCCCGGCGCCACTGAGGACTCGCACGGCCTCTGCGAGGGTTGGACCGTGGCTCTCAAGGATCTCGAGGTAGGCGTCGGCAAGTTGCCGGCGTCCGGCAAGGAGTTCCTCGTCGCGGGAGACATCAGGGAGGGTGAGCCTGACGACGGGGACCTCGATCGACTCGTCGGCTCGTCGTTCCTCAGGGGTTCGACGGTCGAGGATCTGACGGATACCGAGGACGCCCACCAACCGAGTTCGCTCCTCAGGGGCGAGATGGTACGGATGCTCAGAGCGAAGCAGCATGCGTTCGCGGAGTGGGACACCCGTGGCCGTGACGGCCTTCACGGCGCGAAAGTTCCAGAGCCCGAGGTGCTGGTCGTGGAGTTCTCCGGCCCGCTCGTTCGTTGCTGCCACGACGATCACGCTACCGGTGAGGAGTGGCCGAACAGTAAACTCGCCGTGACGTGAGGACGACAACGCCCGTGTGAGCCCGACTCTCGACGCCGCTGTCGCAGGGTCTGCGACGTTCGGGGTGATCGTCACCCTGAGCGGGCCCCTATCGCAGCGGCGGGGATGGCAGCGGCCCGCTCAGGGTCGGCGAAGTCCCCTCGGCTGGGTCGCACTCGGCGTCGTCGGAACGGTCCTCATCGTGATCACGACCCACGGCGCCGCGTCGACCTCGCTCACGGCCCAAGTGACGGCGTGGGTCGCTGCGCTGCTGGCCGCCGTCGTTGATGCGCGAACGCACCGGGTGCCCCGCAGGCTGCTCGAGGCGACGCTGGTCGCGCTGATCGTCCTCGAGGGGGTGGCTCGAGGGTTCAGTGCAGGCGCGCTAGCTGCGCTCGGCGGGGCGAGCGGCGTGGGCCTTGCGTGGTGGCTCGTGCGTGTCGTGTCTCGGGGCGGTCTCGGTTCTGGTGACGTCGTCCTGCTCGCCATGCTCGGGGCTGTCGAGGCGCCCGAGGGGTTGTACGTGATCGCGGCCAGCAACCTCGCTGCGCTGCTGCTCGCAAGCGTGCTGGGGCTCGTACGGCTTCTACGCGGGGGGCGCTGGCGCGATCGCGTGCCGATGGCACCAGCGATTGCGCTTGGCTTTCTCCTCGTGGTCGTCGGGTCTCATCTGGGTCGGCTTCCTGCTCGCTAGCCTGGGCGCATGCTGCGGTGGTTGACCGGCGGAGAGTCCCACGGCCGGGGGCTCGCTGTCATCCTCGAAGGTGTGCCAGCTGGACTCGAACTGCGTGCCGAGGCGGTTCAGCGAGAGCTCGCTCGCCGGCGTCTCGGCTACGGTCGTGGGCCACGGATGCGCTTCGAGGAGGATCGACTCAGCATCCTTGGGGGCGTGCGCCATGGTCGAACGCTCGGTTCCCCGATCGTCATCGAGATCGCCAACTCGGAGTGGGAGCGCAAGTGGACCGAGGAGATGTCGCCAGAACCTGGCGTGACCGCCCGCCGGCTCACGGCACCGCGGCCGGGCCACGCCGATCTCGCGGGGATGCAGAAGTACGGCTTCGATGACGCTCGCAATGTCCTCGAGCGTGCCTCGGCCCGAGAGACCGCAGCTCGGGTCGCTGCCGGGGCCGTGGCAAAGGCGCTGCTCGGCGAGATCGGTGTGGCGATCCTGAGCCACGTCGTACAGTTGGGCTCAGTCAAGGTCACCCTCGATCGATTGCCAACACTCGAAGACCTCGACCGCATCGACAGCTCTCAGGTGCGATGTCTCGATGGAGAGGCGGAAGAGCTGATGGTTGCGGCTGTGCGTGCGGCAGCCAAGGAAGGCGACTCACTCGGTGGCGCGGTGCAGGTCATCGCCCACGGTGTGCCCGTTGGGCTCGGCAGCTACGTGCACTGGGACCGTCGGCTCGACGGCCGCATCGCTCAGGCGCTCGTCTCAATACCGGCTGTCAAGGCGGTCAGCGTGGGCGAGGGGGTCGAGATCGCTGGCCTTCGGGGATCGCTCGCTCACGACGCCATCGTCGGCCCGTCACTGCGCCGCGCTACGGACCGGGCTGGCGGGGTCGAGGGTGGTGTGAGTAACGGGGAGCCGGTCGTCGCCACCGCCTGGATGAAGCCGCTCGCGACGCTGAACCGACCCGTGATTGAAACCGTCGACCTCGCGACAGGACAGAGCACTCGCTCGTTCCGAGAGCGCACGGACGTCACAGCGGTGCCGGCGATGGGGGTCGTGGCCGAGGCGATGCTGGCGCTCGTGCTCGCAGATGAGGCGCTTCGCAAGTTTGGGGGCGACTCACTGACAGAGTTCGTTCGTAACACGACGGCGTACCTCGGTCACGAAGCTCGGCTACCGTGGCGCGAAGGGAGCGCGCGATCGTGACGTGGTCAAGGACACACCCGACGCGATGGCTCGACGACGCCTGGGCAAGACGGGGCCGTGAGCGCCGGCACGTGCAGATCGTCACCGGTGGTGCTCGTGTAGACATCGTGATCGGTGCGGGGATCGTGGACACGCTTGCAGGGGCCTTGCCGGTCGGGTGGCGACGGGCCGTCGTGGTCACAGAGCCGGGGATCCCGCCGCTTCGAGCGTGGGATGGGCCGACGATCGTGGTGCCGCGAGGCGAGAAGGCGAAACGCCTGCGCGTTGTCGAGCAGGTTGCTGAGCAGCTCGTCAAGCTAGGGGTGAGTCGTGCTGACGGCATCGTCGCCTACGGGGGTGGCGTCGTCTGCGACCTCGCAGGTTTCGTAGCAGCGACTTTCCATCGAGGCATCGGCGTCGTGAACGTGCCGACGTCGTTGCTCGCGATGGTCGATGCAGGTGTGGGTGGCAAGACCGGGGTGAACTTACCAAGCGGCAAGAACCTCGTCGGCGCGTTTTGGCAGCCGGAGCTCGTGCTGATCGACCTCGACCTGCTCTCGACGCTTCCTGCACGGCAGTGGCGTAGCGGTCTGGGCGAAACGGTGAAGTACTCCTTCCTTGGCCTTGAGAGTCTGTTGTCGCTACCGCTCGATGAGGCGGTCGTGCGCTCGGTCGAGCTCAAGGCGTCGATCGTCGCCCGAGACGAGCGAGAGTCGGGAGAACGTGCCTTACTCAACTACGGGCACACGGTTGGGCACGCCCTCGAAGCTGTGGCGATCGCCCAGCGGCGGCGCTTGACTCATGGTGAGGCCGTCGCGACAGGACTGGTTGCTGAGGCGCAGCTCGCCTACCAGCTTGGGCGGATCGATCGAGATCGAGTCATCTACCACCGTGACCTCGTGCGAGGCGTAGGCCTCTCATCCACGCTCCCGCCCTGGGCGGCCACCAGCGACCTGCTCGAGTACCTGCAGCGTGACAAGAAGCACCGCACGAGCCTGGCGTCAGTCCTCGACGGACCGCGCGGCCTCGAGCTGGTAGAGGACATCCCACTCGAGCACGTGCGCCGAGCACTCGAGGAGGCTCGTCGGCTGTGACGCTGCGCCTCCTTGCTCTCGACGGACCGAACCTAAACCTGCTCGGTCGCCGAGAGCCGCACATCTACGGGGTCTCGTCGCTCGAGGAGATCATAGCTCGCGCCGCGCGCAGAGCTAGCGAGCTGGGTGCCACGCTGGAGCATGAGCAGACGAACAGCGAGGCGAGGCTCGTGGAGCTGATCCAGGGGGCTGCTGCGAGAGCGGACGGGGTCGTCCTCAACGCTGGGGCGCTCACGCACTCGTCGTGGGCTCTCGCCGATGCCATCGCTGCAGTCGGGCTTCCCGTCGTCGAGGTGCACGTGTCGAATCCAGCGGCCCGGGAGCCCTTTCGGCACCAGTCGACGCTCGGGCGTGTCGTGCGGGGGTCAATCGCGGGCTTTGGCCCGAGGTCGTACGAGCTCGCGGTGCAGGCGCTCGTCGAGATCATCCGTAGCACTGCGCACGAGGCTACGTAGACTGAGCGAGGGAGCGTTGGTCCTGCCATCGTCCGTCGGACCGCAGAGAGGAGTCTTCGTGCCCCGACCGGTCAACCGAGCCGATCCGACTCGAGAGAGCGTCTCTCCCCGCGCGCGTCGTCGCACGATCGCCGCGGTGAGCGTGCTCGCGCTCGCTGCGGTCGCCGTGGAAGCTGCGATCGTGTTCCCGCAGCGTGTCACGGTTGCTCAGGAGCGCGTCGACTTCAAGGGCGCTGTCGCGACCATGCAGCAGGACGCTGGTGGGTGCGCCGTCGCGCTCAACGACGCGTACCGTGCCGTCGGCGCGATCGTGAGCGGTGCGTCGAACCAGGTCGCGATGGCAAAGACGATCCTCGACCAAGACGAGGAGTACTGCACCATCGCGGTCAACTCCGATCTGTACAACCTTGCAACGTACGCGCCGCCAAACTCGCTGAATCGGTTCAATCTCACGCCTGTGGTGAAGGAGATCTACGGGTGGGCGTTCCCAAACGCCGCCGCGGTCATCGCCTACCTCAAGGTGTTGATGCTCCATCCGCGGGATCGCGCGACGGTTACGAGCATCGGGCAACGACTCCGAACGATGCAATCGCTCCTCGCTACCGCCAACGGGCAGCTCGCCCAGGTGTCGCGGACGCTTGGCATTCCACCCCAGCAGGTGGAGCTGGCGTCAACGAGTGGTATGCCGACGTTCCTTCGTCTCGAGCTCGCTCAGTCGGCAGCGTGATCTGAGTCCAGCGGGGTGGACCGTAGGTCGGCGAGGATAGCTCCGAGAACACCGTTGACGAAGGTTGCTGACCGCTCGGTGGAGAAGGTGTCGGCCAGCTTGACCGCTTCCGCGATCGCAACCTTGACGGGGGCAAGCCGCGCGAGGATCTCGGCGGTGGCAAGCCGCAGGAGGGCTCGATCGATTGGTGCTAGCCGCTCAGGCTGCCACCCGATGACGTGGCGAGCGATGAGGTCGTCGACCTCCACGCGGTAGAGCTCGACAGCGTGGACGCGTTCTGCGACGAAGGGGTCCTCATCGGTTGCGAGCAGCTCGCGAGCGTCGACCTGCTTGACGGCGGCTTCGTAGAGGAGCTCAAGCGTGCGCTGGCGTCCGGTCGTGCGACGAGACGGTACTGCTGTCTCACGCACGGGTGAGGTACTCGCCAGAGCGAGTGTCGACTTTGACCGTGTCGCCGACGTTGACGAAGAGCGGTACCTGGACCACGAGACCCGTCTCGAGGGTTGCCGGCTTGCGTGCACCGGACACCCGATCGCCTTGGAGCCCAGGTTCGGTGTCAACGACCGTGAGCTCGACAGCGGTCGGTAGCTCGACGGCGACGATCTGGCCCTCGTACATCAGGACCAGCACCTGACTTCCCTCCCTGATGTAGTGAACGGAAGAGCCCAAGGTGGCAGCGGTCACCGTGATCTGGTCGTAGGACTGGGTGTCCATGAGGACCCAGTCGTCGTGCTCGCGGTAGAGCGCCTGCATCTCTCGCTTCTCGATGATCGCCTGGTCAACCCGCTCATCAGCGCGGTACGTGCGATCGATCACGGCTCCGGTGCGAATGTTCTTGAGTTTGGTACGGACGAAGGCACCACCTTTACCGGGCTTGACGTGCTGAAACTCGATAACCGAGAAGAGGCCGTCAGCACCAAGGTCGAGCGTCATGCCATTTTTCAGATCGTTCGTCGATGTCGCGACCGGCATTGATTCCTCCAGGAGGCGCGTGTGGTAGACGCTTCAGATCAGCTCCGCAAGTCTAGCGGGCCCTTAGGTCTCGTAGCTGCGAGCGCTGGGCGCCGCCCGTGATGACCTCGGGGCCGTTGGCGGTGATGAGTATGGTGTCTTCAAGACGAATGCCGAACTCGTGAGGGACGTAGACCCCGGGCTCGACCGTCAAGAGCGTGCCGGCTGCGAGTGGACGGTCGTCCCGTGCCGTGAAGGGTCGCTCGTGAATGTCGAGGCCGACCCCATGCCCGACACCGTGGAGGAGCAACGACTCGACCCCAGCCTCACGGAGGACGGCTCGCGCTGCCGCTTCGACCTCGCGAGGGGTGGCACCTGGTTGCGCAGCGTCGATGCCGGCCTGCTGAGCTGCGGCGACGACGCTCCAGAGCTCAGAGGCTCGCTCTCGGTTCGACCCCGAGGGAGGTAAGAGCGTTCGCGTCGCATCCGAGCGGTACCCATCGACGGTGGCTCCGAAGTCGACGAGGAGCAGGTCGCTTGGGTTGATGAGGCGCTGGGTGGGATGCGCGTGGGGCTGCGAGGCGTGGTCACTCGCGGCAACGATGGTCGGGAACGCGACGCTCTCAGCGCCGAGGTGGCGCGCGAGGTACTCGAAACGCGCCGCCAATTCGAGCTCAGTGAGTGGCCCGGCGGCGAGCTCGGCGAGCACCTCATCCATCGCTTGATCTGCGATGGATGCCGCCCGACGCAACGCCTCGATCTCGTGTGCGTCTTTGACAGCTCGAAGTGGCCAGACGTGAGGCAGAGCGTCGATGGCGTCCGGATCGATCGAGAGGATGGTGCGGGCGACGTCCCAACTCGGCGGAGTACCGAGTAGCGCAAGGCGCCTCGGCCGCAGCCTTGCGAGCGTGGCGGTGATCGGCGCATCGAGGGAGAGCTCGAAGATGCCGTCGAGCTCGTTGGCGGCGAGCACGTGTGCCGCATCCTCGCGGTAGCGGCTATCCGTACACAGAAGACCTGACGCAGATGTGCTGACCTCGAGCACGAGGAAGCCGAACGAGCCGGCGAATCCAGTCAGGTACCGAACCCAACTGGGATCGAAGACAAGCAGCGTCTGAGCTGGTTGTACGGACAATGTGAGGCAGAGCTGATGGATCCGCGACACGTGCGGCAGGCCTGAGCGCTTCCTGAGTCGCGCGGACACGGAGGGGCCGTTCGTATGCACCGGCGAGGTTTCCTTCGTCGACATAAGCGATTCTGAGTGCTAGGCTAGCGATTGCTGTACGCGAGCGCTTGCCCGAATGATCGGACAGGCCAGCGGAAGCGAGGAGGGTGATGCGGGTGCTGGTCGAGGACTCTCGCAGCTGGGTGCGAACCGCTCGGGGCTACATCATGCTGACGAAGCCCCGCATCATCGAGTTGCTGCTCATCACCACGGTGCCGTCGATGGTCGTCGCGAAGCGTGGTCTGCCGTCGCTTGGGCTCATCGTGGTGACCGTGGTGGGCGGGGCCCTTGCCGCAGGCGGCGCGAACGCGGCGAATATGTGGTACGACCGCGATATCGATGCGATCATGCGTCGCACGAAGAAGCGGCCACTGGTGACGGGCGAGGTGTCACCCCGAGGCGCCCTCATCTTTGCGGTCGTGCTAGAGCTCGCTGCCTTCGCAATCTTGAGCTTCGGGGCGAACCTGCTCGCGGCGTTCCTTGCCCTCGCTGCGGCGCTGTTCTACGTGGGCGTCTACACCATGTGGCTCAAGCGTTCGACCTCTCAAAACATCGTGATCGGGGGGGCGGCAGGCGCGGCTCCGGTGCTTGTCGGTTGGGCCGCCGTACGTGATGAGCTGTCGCTCGCGGCGTGGCTGATGTTCGCGATCATCTTCGTCTGGACGCCGCCGCACTTCTGGGGTCTTGCGTTCCGGTATGCCGACGACTACCACGACGCCGGCGTGCCGATGCTGCCGTCGGTCGCCTCTCGCCGCTCGTCTGCTCGCCAGATTCTCGTCTACACCGTGGTGCTCGTGCTCCTCGCTCTCCTGCTTGGTCCGGTCGCGCGCCTTGGCATGCTCTACGACGCAGCCGCGGCAGGCCTTGGAGCTGGCTTCGTGTGGTACGCCGTGCGGCTCCTTCGCAGTCTGGCACCGAAGGCAGCGATGCGAGTCTTCTCGTACTCCATCACGTACCTGTCGCTGCTGTTCGTCGGTATGGCGGTCGACGTCATTGTGAGGTCTCGATGACTCGAGCGACGACGGAGGCCGTCCCTGCAGCGACGTCGGGTCCACGGACATCGCGCCTAGTGATGTTTGGCCTTGTTCTTGCGCTTGTCGTCGCCATCGGCTACGTGATCTACGCGGTGAACCTCGCGTCGACCTCGCATGCGACCTCGGCCTCGGTCGTCGCTGCGGCCGGGTCGGCACTTGTCGGGCATCAAATCCCGACATTCTCATTGCCGGTGCTCGCCAACGACCCCTCGGCACGGTCGCTCGGGCCATCGGTGTTCGATGGCAAGCCACTCATCATCAACGTCTTCGCGTCGTGGTGTGTGCCGTGCAAGGTCGAGACGCCGATGTTTGCGCGCCTCGCGCGATCTGTCGGAACAAAGATCGCGTTCCTCGGTGTGGACGAGAATGATCAACGTGCTGCTGCACTCGCGTTCCTCAGCCGCAGCGGTGTCGAGTACCCAGTCGTGAGCGACAACGGTTCGTTGCAGGGGAAGCTACTGCTCGTTGGGATCCCAGACACGTTCTTCGTAGCACCGAGTGGCAGAGTGGTCGGCGTCGTTCAGGGGGAGATCAGTGCCTCGACCCTGTCGCTGTGGATTCACCGCTTAGAGGGTGCGACGTCTTCGTGATCGTCGCGTAGGTACCAAGGTGTCCGGCTGGTTGCTGGCCCACAG